>JAEOTN010000381.1 GCA_016839865.1 Promethearchaeota archaeon
CACGAGCGTGGGTTCCTTGCAGGATTATGGATTGCTCCATTTTTTGCCCAGGATCGTTCAGAACTCTTTAAAAGTCATCCTGAATGGTTTCTGAGAGATGAAGATGGAAAACTAATCTTAGCTGGAGTTAATTGGGGCTCAAAGGTCTTTGCTTTAGATATATCTAAGCATGAAGTGATTGAGCATGTTAAGAAACTAATTCACACAATCGTTGAAGATTGGAATTATGATTACATTAAAATTGATTTTGTATATTCATCAGAAATCATCGGATCTCAGTATTACTTACCTGGAGTAACACGTGCAGAAGTATACCGTAATGGGATTGAATTTATTCGAGATCAGATGGGAGACGATCGTATTTTGCTTGGTTGTGGAGCTCCGTTAGGACCCAGCATTGGCGTTGTAGATGCCATGCGAATAGGTGCTGATACTGCTGCTAAATGGAGAGTTATGGGAAAGGTTGGCGATTTTGCTCACCTTAAATTAAATGTTGGTTTACCCTCATTGAAACCCGCAATGCAAGCTACTGTTCTTAGAAGTTTCATGCATAATAAATTCTGGATGAACGATCCTGATTGTGTAGTGGTTAGGAAGAAGAAAAGTAAATTAAATTTGGATGAAATCCGTTTTCAGTTGACGATAATGGGTTTGTCTGCTGGAATGATCATGTTTAGTGATGACCTTACACTTCTTGATGAAGAGCGACTACGCTACATGAAATTATTGTTACCCCCCTACAAAGAGGGCGCATTATCATTAGATATGTTACAGCAACGAGATCCGGAACTTTTTAGTATGTATACGGAAGCTCCTATTGGAAAAAGGATCCTATTAGCCCTTCTCAACTGGAAAGATCGCAGCAAATCAATTAGATTTACGATTCGAGATGTTTTAGAATCATTGAACATCACATTGAATGCTACTGAATTTTACATTTATGATTTCTGGAAAAAACGTATGCTTCCTGGAGAATTTAGTTTAGATGAACAATTAACAGTATCAAATGTACCTAAACATGGATGTACCTATTATTCTATTATCCCTATTGAGCCAAATAAAACAGCTCCAATTGTTTTATCATCAGATCTGCATATAACGCAAGGTTGTCAAGAGATAAAGAGTGTAGAGTTTTTTCCAGAGGAAAATAAGATGGTGTTTACTTTTGATTTACGATTCCATGATGGAACTATTACTTTATTCTCAAAAACAAAATTGAAACCCCAAGTTATCTCTGGTCGCAATTTTGAAGTAATTAAACTTAAAGACATAGGATATTTGCTTAAAATTCCTGTGTTTTTCCCAATTGACAATATTTTAACATTATATTTTGAATAGATTCGAAAATTCGCGACTTAGTAGATAAGCCCGAAAAACTCATCATTTTTATTTTGCAAGTGTTTTTGCATAGTTCATTGCTTCAGTAGCATAAGAAATCCAGTTTTTTACTTCTTTTTCAGGAATTATAACCCATTCTTTCATTATTTTACCATTTCCAGGATCATAAGGCAATCCGACACCAGATTCCCGTAACTGTGTAACCCTCCCTTTGGGAAGTTTTACAATAATACCATCTTTGTTGAAAATTGCAAACATTTTCTTTCTTATCTTTAACGATTCTCCTTGTTTCTTTACTTCATTCTTAGAAAGAAAATGAGATTTTAGTTTTGTCCATTCTTCCATCATAATCATCGCAATAATTATTGTTATACACGTAAATAACCCTACTTTTTTATATTAAAAGGTTCAACGATATCTGAACTGTAAAGGTGAATAATATGAAAGACATGAAACTTTGGAAAGTGATCTTACTTTTAGTTGGATCCTATATCGGATTAGGTCTAATTTATACGATAACGATCTTTGGAGCAACAGGGCAAATATCCGAAATTTTCGGCTCTTCTTCTGATTGGTTATTGTTATGGATAAATTTCACACTGGGGCATAGTTTAGCATCTCCTGGTATTACAATCCTTTATGCTGCCGATATTGGGATTGGGGGTGATATGCTTTTGATGTCAATGTTCCTTCTAATGTTGCTACCTGGCATCATCAGTGCAATACTCGTTGGTTTGTTTGCACAAAATAGCAAAGTAGCATTCCGTGTTGTATTTTGTTCTTTTTATTTCTCTCTACCATCACTATTATACTCTACGCATTTGATATCTACCTATATGCCTTAGAAATGATATTCGGAGTAGTTCCCGGATTTTTTTCCTCACTACCAAAAGGGCTGGTGATTGTATTGTTAGCGTTGATTGGTATATCTAAGAGTATAGTACATGGGGGCATTGCGGGGCAGCTTCGAAACATTATAAGGAGAAAACAGCGATAAACATATTTGTCAAAACTCCCTTTTTTCTTTTAGTTGACTTCTAAAATCCATCCATCAGCAAAGGCTGAATATTTGCGATCGGAGTATCGAACGCCCCCGCATAACAAAATCATTTTATCCTCATAAACGTTCACACAATTGAAACCCCAACGAGGACTCCATGGAGTTTCAATCATATATTGATTCCATCCATCATCTTCAGTAAACCACCATACTTCATTCGTGAAATCTCTCTCCTTTGCATCTGATCCTCCTACCATCCAAATTCTATTATCAAAAACACATACTCCTGATCCAAAATGCGGAGTAAAAGGAAGATTTTCTTCCACTTGTAACCAATCTGAGCCATTTCTAGAAATATACATATCGTTTTTTGCACCTTCTACTGCGCTTCCTGCAAATAAGCATAGCTTATCATGAAAAATTACAACGTTATGAAAGCAACGGGGGGTCCAAGGAGCTATTTCATCATTTTCACTCCAATGAATTCCATCTTGAGTTGTCCAAATATCGTTTTTTACTCCTGAACTAGTGATTCCACCAAATATCCATAAAGAATTCTTGAATACTAATGCAACATGCCCTTCTCGTCCTTCCCAAGTGTTTGTTTTTTGAAGGCATTCCCATTCATTACTTGAATTCTCTGGATCGAAAATCCAAATATCCTCCAAATAGCGAGATTGATAATTAAATCCGCCAATTAAAAAGAGTTTTCCATTGAAAGTTGTTACCGAATGTCCATTTCGGGGGCTCCAAGAATTCATGTTAGCCAACTGCTTCCATTGAAATTCTTTATTGCACTTCCATATGTCGGAATTAAATGTGTTCGTGTTGGGATTCCACCCACCTGTTAAGAATAATTCCTTCTCATAAAGGTATGATGCTGCAAAGGACACTGGTTCCCAATTTGGAACCGCAATTTTTCTCCAAGAATAATTGTGCATAATTAACTCATATCTTTTTATTTTCTTGATTTTCCATTTCATTTTCCAAATTTACTTTTTTAGTAAAAGCTGAAATCAACACTACTCCGATAACAATAATCCCTATTCCTACAATTTGCACAGGTCTAATTTGTTCATTTATAATGAAATTACCTAACACTGCTGTTAGAATGATACTTACGGATGTAAAAATTGGAACTACCAAATTTGCTTCAATCTTTGTAAATGCCCATTGTGTTAATCCCAGCGTTGCAGTAGCTAATGCAAACACAACAAAAACGAAAATCAAACTCAGTCCAGGAATATCCGATATTCTTTTTGACAATGTTTGCCATGCCATGGTTGTGCCTGCAAATAACGCAATGAGTATCCCGGACAATCGTGGGTTCTTTATAATTAGTGTAGCAATCAAAACTCCTGTAATTTCAAGACCAAAAATTATCCCAAATATCGTCCAGAAAGATGTGAAGTTTACATCCTCTCTTATTAATTGGGAAGGAGCGGTTGCTACGATATTTATAACTACAATACCAACTATGATTAGTGATGCTCCAATTATCTCAATGATTGTTATTTTTTCTTTCAAAACGAAATATGAAAACATAAGTAAAATAATTAACCCAAAACCTTCAAGTGGAGCAATTAAATTCATTGGGGTGTCAAACACTGTTAAAGGAATCCACTGAATAAACATAAATGATGTGGTTAAAGCAGTTCCAAATATCCAAAATCCCGAATTCTTAGCGGTTTTGCTAGTTCGGTTCTGCTTTTCGTCAATTTTTACGTTTTTCACACCTTTAAAACCCTCAATTGCATATTTTTGAATTCCTTTTCCAACATAAAGAAGAATATAGGATATTAAACCAATTGAGATCCCAAGTATCAATTTCCCCGTAACTGAAACCATCACACTAATGTTCTCTTTGTATTCTTATATAATTACTAATTCTCATCAATTCCCAATTCAGCAATCATCACTGTTGGTTTGATGTATTTCGCCGTACGTTTATCACGTAATGTGACCTTTTTTACTTCTTTTTGGATCATGAACTTAGCTTTTATGACTTCGCTGTTTTTCATGAGGTAAAACGTTAGTCTCATTAATTTGAAGAAGTTTTTAAATCCTCCAATTAACGCAAACGCATCTTTAATCTTGACTTTTTCTGCAACAGTCTTATATTTACAGTTTTTAAACCCCTTTTCTTCCATCCAGTTCGTATATTCGTCCCTTGTAGGTATTCTTAATGTGTATCCTGAAATTTCTTTGAACATTTCTCCTACTCGCTTGATTTCCTCATGTTTATCTCGCGGAACTTGAGGATCTAACATTAATTCATTAAAACCTAAGAAACCTCCTGGTCGTAAAACTCGTTTAAACTCTTCTAATGCTCGTCCCATATCTAGGAAATATGCCATATACTCAGTCACTACAATATCAAACATCTTATCTTCAAAAGGTAAATCATGGGCGTCTGCTATCATGAAATCGACTTTTGACTCTGAATTACGTCCTTTAGCCATTTTTTGTGCCAATTCAATGGTCTTCTTAGCAATATCAATTCCGATTACTTGGAATCCATGTTTTTCCGCTAAGTAAAATACACTCTTTCCCTTACCACATCCGATTACAAGTACTTTAGGATTTTCAGGAAGAGTTGAAAGTTGCACCATTTTATCCCATGATCCCATTCCAGTCCAATTTATGGACTCTAAATTCATTTTACTGAGAAGATCATACCATCCAAGAGATTCCCATTCCTTAATATCAATATCAAATTTTGCCATATTATAAAATAAGGGTATTCATCTCTATAATTCCATTGTCTAAATCGTGATATCTCATTTATATCGGATTTGATCGAAAAGATAAAGGAAAGATTATTATCGAAATGAGGATTTTACCTACAAAATTGATACAGTGAAAATTTGATGAGTTGGAAAGACAAATTCAAAGAAGCAGAAAGAGTTCGTGAAGGACAAGCCCCTAAAGAAGAATACAAGGGCACAATATATGCACACTATAAAGGTATGAAATGGTGGCAAACTTTTGGTGAAGGATTTAAGATATTAGCAAAAACTTATCTGCCAACTTTGGCTGTTTTTGCTGTTATAGGAATAATTTTCGCTATAATCGCGGCGTTTGCATTGACCGAATGGAATTGGACTTTAACTGAATTAGGAGCGCAAGTTAATGAGTATATTGAGTTGTATGGAGGTACACAAGAAGCTTTTGAAAGTATCTGGCCAGAGTATGCAAAAGATATTTACAATACTTATAGAACGAATTATACCTGGAACAATGTAGTTAATTTGTTCGTGAATTACTTCTCATTATCCATTGGAGGTGTTCTAACTTCCAAATACATAATTGATAAAGCAAAGGGCAAAGATGTCACTCTTTTTGGTTCAATTAAAAGTACTTTTCGAGCTGATCGAATCGGAGTTGTGCTTCTTACTACACTTGTACTCGCAATATTGACTGCAGCAGGATTTGCTTTTTACTTCATATTCGGGATAGTCATGCTTATTATGATTGGATTATGTGTTCCAGTGTTGGTAGATTCGGATCACGGGTTCTTAAATACTCTCAACCATGGATTTAAACTGGGAAAACAATACCGTTTAAGAACGATAATGCTGGTGATTATCTCTGTCCTCTTCTTCTCGTTTTTCGGTAATTTTCTAGCTCATTTAGCATTTCCAAATGTTAGTAATGCAGTTCGATTGAGTTGGGTAGATCCTGTAACACGTAGCTGGGGTTGGATAATATATGTGAATATTCTGAATTTTGTAACTACCGCGGTGTTTATGCCCATTCTTTACGCTTTCCTTGCAGTTCATTATTTGGAATTAACTGTGCAAAAAGGAGAGGAATGGTTTGATTGGGTACCTCTTACAAAACAAAAACCAGTAAAACTCACCTCAAAAGATATTCTGATAAATGTTACAGTCCTTGGTACTCTTATTGTATTGAGCCTGGCTATGACAATAGGATTTTACGCAACTAGCGGCTTTACAGTATGATAGAAATCATCATTCTTTTCTATTTTTTACTTTTTTATACAGTTCTTCTCGGTTTATTTCTAAAACTAGCGGAATTTTCCTCTTCTCTTGTAATTCTGAAAGCAAATTCTTGTTGAATAAATTCCAATTCGTATTTTCTTTAGAGAAATCATTCAAGTAGTAGGGGAACTCAGAATCACGGATTAAATGGTGATCTACAATGACATTATCAAATTCTTGAAAAATCCTTTTAGAATGGTCTAATGATTGTTCTAATAAATGATATACTTTCTGGTGTCGTAATAAATATGTGATAGGTCCACCAAATGCTATAGTATGAGTGATTTTACTGTTACCTGAGTAATTAAAATAAGTCTGTTTAAATCCTTGTTTTAAATTGAAAAGTAACTCTAAATCATCGGGTGATGGCATTCCTTGCACATCTGGGAAGAAGTAGAAGAATTCATTTTGGTAAATAATGATAATAGGTTGAATCTTAATCTGTTTTCCATCCATTCGCATCCCATGGAGAAATTCCCTTGGAAAAATTAGCTGCGTGTCACCTATAGATATCGAATCTGTTATCTCCTTTTGTAATTCCAATGCACAATTTCTTTGATATATTGATTTATCTGCCGGATAGCTATCAACATCAATACGATTTGAACTAATCCCTAATGCTGATAAGTCTTTATGGAACTTTACTCCACGCATTTTCTGATTATAATTGGTGTTCTTACTATATTGCTTGCAAAATACAAATTTGTTTGTATAGAGAGATTCGAACAGTTTTCCGGACGAGTGGATATACATATCATCCTCGATATTGGGTTTAAAATGATCATGATGGTAATGGCTGATGAACAAAAAGTCACAATCAGCACTCCTCTTCACGATCTCGGTAGAATAATAGTGCAATCTGTCAAACTCAAGATAATGCGGAATCTTAAACTTCTTATAGGGTCCTAATGCGCATCCAGGATCCAAGAGTATAGACAGATCTGGAGTAGAAACTTGTATGCAAAAAGACCGAACACCATAACTTTCACTGCAAATAGGGTAAATTCTTAGATTATCACCAAACTTACGCATTTTTAAGACCATTAATTTTATTTCTACAATAAATATCGTTTTTCCACTTACGTTCTACTAATCGCCATCTACATTGGAATAAGTCGGACCAATATTTATCTGGCGTTAGAATTAAGTATTCAGCGGGTAGTTTTCGTCTGTTCTTATACCTTTTGCGAGTTACACTTTCACTAATTTTCCCATACTCCTTGAAAATTCTCTCAATAAGGCCATTCCACCCACCTAATCCATATTTATCATCTCGCGACCAAGAAGCACCAGCACCTAAATAAAGAACAATTTGTTGGGTTCTGTAATGATTAACTAATGATTGAAAATTCTCATCATGAACAAATGAATATTCTATCATGTAATTCTTTGAGAAGAAATATGGTCATAAATCTTTAGTATGTCATGAGTTTTTGAAAAATTAAAGCAGGATCTGTGGTCGAAATCTCATTAGGGAATTGTTCCTTTATTGGCGTCTGATTGTCGTATAGATTAAGAAAGGCTTATATTAATCTAAATATTAAACAGATTACTCACGTAGAAAAGCAGATGTAGTAAACTTGCTTTGTGTGTGAAATACATATCTACAAAACTATGCAGGGGTAACCAAGCTAGGTCAAACTCTGAGACCGCTACATTTGTGGGTCAGATGATACGGTGCCGGACTTAAGATCCGGTCTCATAGGAGTTCGTGCGTTCGAATCGCACCCCCTGCACTATTTATTTATCTTTTATCTATATTGTACGCAATTTTATAGCCTTCATGGATTGCTTCCATCAACGTTCGAGGTTTTTTACAATCACCAATTCGTCGAATTTTTGCTGAAAGATTCATCTCTTTAAGTTTATTGTATAAATCACGATTTGGTTTCACTCCAGTTGCCAATATAAACGTATCTACATCATCAAGCGATTTTTCTTCATCTTTGTGGGTATAATAGACAGATTTTCCTTCAAATTTCGTGATACGAGCATTCGTGATTACATCAATTCCAAGATGTTTGATTTCATCAAGCATAGTCCATCGTGTGCTACGTCCAATACTCGTTCCAATTCGTGGTAATAACTCAAGAATCGTGACTTTTCGAGGTCCTCGGAACCATTTCTTCATTATGTCATCTTGAGGAATTGCCTGATAAAAACTTAAGAAGTATGCAACATCAGGAGTTAATGATCCGAGTCGTGCTGCCCAGATGGCTGTTTCTACACCAGTTGCAGCTCCACCGACTACTACGACATTTTGACCGATAGGGTGGTCACCAGCAAGTGCGTCATCCGCGAAACACACATCACTACCAAGCGATCCATCTATTCCTGGGATTGGGGGGATAGAAAACTTCACACCTGTGGCACAAATTACTATGTCTGCATTATATTTCTTAACAAATTCGGGAGTTGCTTCAAAACCTAGTTTGATGTTAATAGGTAGGTGAATAATCTGATTAGTGTAGTAAGTGTAAATGTCTTGAAGGTTGTGACGTCCATGAGGTACAAAAGACACATTTAATTGACCACCAATTTCGTTCCGTTTATCAACTATTAGCGCTTCATGCCCAAGAATTGTTGCCACTCGTGCAGCTTCTAATCCTGCTGGACCTGCTCCAATTATCAACACTTTTTGTGGTTTCTCAACCTTTTTAGTTATTTCATAACGCCCTTCTCGGGATACCAAATAATTACGCATACATTGAATCTGTTCCATCTTGAAGACTCCATCAAAACATCCTTGATTGCATGCCACACACTTGACAATATCCCAAGAGCGATTTTCTAATACTTTATTGGGTAAATACGGATCTGCTATTAAACCTCTACCCATGCATATCGCATCTGCTTTTCCATCTCTAAGGATGGATTCTGCTAACTCGGGAGTGTTGATTCGGTTACTAGAAAAGACGGGGATGTTCACATGTTCTTTAATATTCTGTGCAAGATAAGCATACGCTCCAGGGGGTACTTGCATCGTAATTTGTGGCGTTCTTGTCTCATGCCAACCTCCAGTAACGTTGAGCCATTTGATACCTTCCTGTTCATACAATTTAGCTACTTTTGCTTTTTCCACATATGTATTACTGCCAGGAATAAAATCATCACCAGAAATACGCATTCCGACTGTGTAATCTTCACCCACTCGTTCGTAAACCTTTCTGATCACTTCTAAAGGGAATTTTATCCGATTTTCCCAAGATCCTCCATATTCATCGGTTCGTTTATTCGTTACAGGGCTGAGAAATTGATCCAAGAGATATCCTGCGCTACTAAGTAATTCAACAGCGTCGTAACCTGCTTTCTTTGCTCTGACTGCCGCTTTTGCGATAGTATCTTGGACTTCATGAATTTCACTGATTTCTAAAGCATGAGGTGTTGATTTTGAAAAACGAGAATATACTGCGGATGCGGAAATACTTTCTTCTCCCGACAAGTGGGGAAAAGCATATCGTCCTGCGTGATATAGTTGAGCCGCAATTTTTGTATCATGAGTATGGACCGAATCTGCAAGCTGTTTTAATCCCGGAATAAGGGAGTCGTCATCGATACTAATCATTGCTGGAGCACCAGCCCGTTTCTCAACTTGACATCCTCCAATTATGATCATCCCCACACCACCTTTTGCTCGTTCTACGTAGAAATTGATTATCTGATCGTTTATCTCACCACTCATACTATAATTTAAGTGCATTGCTGGAACAATAATTCGATTACGAATGGTGAAAGAATGGAGTTTTAGCGGAGAAAACAGCTTCAGATATTTCATAGTATGAAATGGTTCTCTATGATTTTTGAAATTTTACACTATTTTTTTATTTTCATCCCAATATCAGCTGGAGATCGGTCGTGTAATTTTTCATATCCAGTTAGAACCGGAAAATGAAATAGATGATACCTAATTCGGTCAGAAACAGAATTTTTTTCGAAATTTGGAGCATATATTGGTTCATTTTTGTAATTATAGGGTTGAGACCGATATTTTATGATCGGTATTCTGAATTTTAGGAAATTTTTGACAAATACAATGAATTTCATCAATCGCATTACAAATTTTACTCCAATCGGGGAAACTTGACTTCTATATTTCGATAAAGCATCAGATAAAATCTGTAAATACCTTGGTTTAACGGTTACATAGTGGTTTTGTTTGTAAGAATAAAATAAAATTAAAGGAATAGGTGTTTTCAAAGTAAATGCTATTTTCTTCAGGGCAAAAGTTACTAGTCTGCCTGTATTAATGTGATCTGGGTGGTAATCGATTGAGTACCAAGGATCTGGAGCAAAAATTATGTCTGGATTATATTGTTGGATAACTTGGATTACTTTGTTTCTTGTTGCTGGTGTGAAAGGTAAATACCCATCAGTGTAACCTAGTCTAATAATCTCAATTTTGCTATGGAAAGCATCTTCAAACACTTTATTAGCTCGATTCAGCTCTTGTTCTCGTATTCTCACAAGTCTTTGACCCTTAAACTCAGGATTGGTTGTCCCAAATGCACCATCAGTCATGGATACTTGGATTACTCTATATTTTTGTTTTAATAATGTCATATAGTAAAAGGAACACCCAAATTCGACATCATCAGGATGTGGAGCAAAGAAAAGCGCTGTCTTCTGCATATCATTTTAGGTGAATTTTCAATCGAATAAATAGGTAATTAATTTTAGTGAGTTTATAATGTGTTCGATAAACTTTGTGATGCAAAGTTATTTATAGGACAGATGACTTTATTACTTGGTGATCAAAACGGAATCTAAAAATTACGATTTAGACAGACTTGAAAAAAAAACCGCTTCAGTTATTTATCAAGATGGAATCTTTGATATGACACTAGGACTTGTCTTGATTGTATATGGCGTTGCGATGTTTATCTATGATCTATGGCCAGAGACAACGGTTGTGCTGATTTTATTTATTCTGTATGCAGTGTTAGCCACACCGTTGTTCTTAATACAAGTTTTTGTCACAAAACCCAGATTGGGTATTGTTAAATATACACCTAAACGAAAAAAGAAACGATTAGGGATGATTATTTTTACAGCCGTCCTCTTTGTTGCAAATGTCGTTCTGTTTATCCTAATTGCAAATAATATTCTCCAATTCAGTGGAAGTGTTTATCTAATGGCCGCAATATTTGGAATAGTCCCATTCATTGTCTTTGTAATTATGGCATATTTCTTAGATTTTAATCGATTGTATCTCATCGGAGTTCTCTTTGCACTAGCTGTATTCCTCATGCAATTATTTGCAATATTAGGTTACTCTCTTATAGGCAGGATCTCAGTTATGGTTTTCGGAGTGGTTATTATAGCTATTGGGGCAGTGTATCTATTCCGATTCTTGAAGAAATATCCAAAAGTTGAGGGGGATGGTCATGAATTCAAAGAAATCACAGAATAAAGACAAATTCAATGAATTGATGGATATTGATAAAGATATTCATGAGCCCGCCAGATTAATGATATTATCCTATCTATACGTTGTCGAGAGTGCAGATTTTGTATTCCTGAGAGGTCAAACGGGACTAACCTGGGGGAATCTCTCTGCTCATATTACAAAATTAGAACAGAAAGAATATGTAGTTACACAAAAGGAATTCATCCAAAAGAAACCTCGAACAATGGTCGAGCTAACGGATAAGGGTAGACAAGCTCTACTTGCATATAGGAAAAAAATGAAAAAAATACTCCAATGAATTTCTTTTATTTTTAAATTTCGAACTTATATCAACCACTTCAACTTCTTTTGTAATTTTCTAAAAAGTAAAGATAATCTTTTTTAGAGATTTCCCTCGAAACTAATCATCCATACTATTTTTGAAATGTAATTAAATCAAAGGATTTGAAACACATCATGGTAAAATCAATGTTTGAAACACTTGGGCTACCCAGAGGAAGAGAACCGGTCATTGTTGATTACACAAGAACTGCTATCGGTAAAAAACGGGGCGGTTTATTACAACGCGTTCGTGGCGATAACTGGATCATTCACTGTATTAAGGAATTGGCGGATCGTCATTTCGAAGGTCTTAATCTTGAAAAAATGGGAGAACAAGGACTTGTTGACTGTATAATCGGAAACAACTCCCAAATTGGTGCTACTGCACTGGATATTGGCCGAACAGCAATTCTATCTGCTGGTCTTCCTTGGACTATACCTGGGGTTTCCGTAAATCGTCAATGCTCATCTGGTATGCAAAGTACATATTTCGGATGGCAAGAAATCGTGACAGGTGATAAAGATATTGTACTCGTTGGTGGTGTTGAGGCACAAACTACTATTCCCATTATGGCGGATTTGAACGTTGTCCAGGGTGCAACAGTCCAAACCTGGCCTCCAAACATAAAAATCACCCAATCACCATATGTAATAGCTTCACAAGAGAAATACGGTAAGGATATGGCTGGGCAAATAGAAGGGGCAGAGCTTATGGGTAAAGTTTGGAATGAAAAGATAGGAAATACACGCGATGAATTTCGTCTCGAACTAGATGAGATTTCCCTTGCTTCACATCAAAAAGCACTTAAACCTTCCGCTATTGAAGCTCGAGGAAAAGAAATCACTCCCATCAAAGTTCCAAAAGTGGATGAGAACGGAAAACTGATTTTGGATGAAAATCATCAAATGATCGATTCTCCCGATACTACCGATATTGCAGACGTTGATGAAGCACCTCGACCTACAACAAGCATGGAAAAACTCGCAAAGTTGAAAGGAATAATTAAACGAAAAACGGGTTATCTAACTGCCGGAAACTCCTGCCCAGAATCTGATGGTGCAGCAGCTATGATTCTAACTTCACGGGAATTTGCAGAACAAAACTCATTACCGATACGTGGTACTCTTGAATCTTGTTTCGTGATCGGAACTGATCCTGTCCTAATGTTAACAGGACCCATTGCCGCAACAAAAGGATTGATGAAAAAAGCAGAAGTTAAATCTCTGGATGAAATGAAGTATATAGAGATAAATGAGGCTTTTTCCACTGTTGTAAAAGCATCTACTTACGATCTTGGTTTAGATTGGAAAGATCCTCGTATCAACCAGCACGGCGGAGCAATTGCAATCGGTCATCCTACAGGCATGACTGGGACTCGATTAATTGGGACAATTTTACATCAATTAGAGGCATCTCAAGAGGATTATGGTCTAGCAACCTTGTGTATTGGCTTAGGTATGGGTTTCTCAGCAATTGTCAAGCGAGAAGGCGCATAAATCACATCAATTTTTTATTATATTTTTCTTTTTCTTCAAACAACTCACATGCACTCATCAAGAAACTATAGGATGACCTCAAATATTTTGGATGAATATACTTTTAGCGATTGGAACAATCTTTCATTTTAAGTAAATAATTGAATGGTCATCTGTAAGTCGATACAATAATGTAAAATTGACTGGTAGAATTCATCCATACTCAACGAATTCAAGTAATGACTATCAATTATCTGAAACAATAAAAGAAAAGGAGATTAAAATGATTTTTACCAAGATTTTAAGAGGAAAACTCACTCGTAGACAAAAGAAACAACTTTTTGCAAAAGTATTCTTTACGTTTTTGCTTTTTCTCTCATTTTCTGCAGCTATGTCTAGTAATCCAGAATCAGATATAGAAGATTATAGTTCAGGATTTCTTTTCATATTTCCTAAAGCAAGTATAGGGCCGACGATTGAAAATTTGACTGAAACTGACCCTATTAAACTTGGAGAATATGCAAATGTTACTGTAGATGTGAATCACACCGCCAATGGAGTGGATACTGTTCTTATAGAGATTGAAGGTAACAACTATACAATGACTTGGCAATCTGGTAATGAATATAACTATACTTGGTTGCCAAGTGCGGTGGGAAACATACCATATACTATATATGCAAATGCTAGCACAATTGGAGATATAAGCTCACTTGCTGATTCTCTTGATGTTCAAGATGATTATTATCTAACTGTGACTTCACCGTACGGTACTCCTACGGGAGGAGGATGGTTTTCCGATGGTGCTTACGCAAATGCATCTTTAGATACTGGGACTGTTGCGGGTGCGCCAGGAATCCAATACGTATTTACTAATTGGGCAGGAGATGGCTCTGGAACTAATTATGCATTATCAGATAATGTATTAATGGATAGTAATAAGACTATAACTGCAGTTTGGAAGACGCAATATTATTTGACTGTCGAAAGTGATCATGGAACTCCCTCGGGAGAAGGATGGTTCGATTCCGGAACTAATGGCGTAGCTTCCGTTGATGTGGATACCGTATCAGGGGGCGCTGGAATTCAATATGTGTTTACAAATTGGGCGGGAGATGCGACCGGGACTAATTACGCTG
>JAEOTN010000382.1 GCA_016839865.1 Promethearchaeota archaeon
GTCAGGACTTTTTCGAACCGAGACACAGGATTGCTTATCCTCCTCATCATAAGAAGAGGTATAATATGCATAATAACGATTCTCATGTTCAAATATCATGGGATCCCGTGCATTTCCTGGACCACTGAATACGGGATTCCATTCACTAAGCTTCCAAATGAATCCGTCATTAGAAGTAGCAAGTTGTATCCGCCCATGGATTCCTTGGATGATAGAAAAAGATCGCAAATTCCCGGCTGCGTAGTACATATACATATTTCCGTCCTTTCCCATGATCACATGTGGAGCCCAGATATATTGTTCTCCTTTAATCCGATTCGCACTTAATGCATAATCATGTTCCTGCCAATCTTCCGTTAATGCATTACTGGTGATGTGAAAGAGATTTTTCTCTATTATCCACGAAAAAGCCATTCCGAGAATAGTATACCCGACAATTCCATAAGCATGCCATATATCATCGGAA
Organism: Promethearchaeota archaeon; assembly: GCA_016839865.1. The sequence goes on from JAEOTN010000382.1 coordinate 467, forward strand.
TCCTTGATGAAACAGTGATCATTAGTGTACCAATGATTCCGATTGAGTCTTGTGGTTCTTTCGATAAAATAAGTCTCACATGGATTATAGATATGGTTCCATGGCCCAACTATTGTTGGAATTTTCGGATTAACCATAGTATCAATTATGGGGTAGGGTATCTATTGTTTTTCATATTAAATTCAAAATAAGTATCCTTATATTTTTTCAAATTGAGAGATGGTAAGAGTGAAATTTGTATGGGAAAGTATGTATTATTTCAAGAGGGAATTGTAAAAAGCATTTGTCATGTGTACAAGCATGAAGACGGAAGAATCCTACATTTGCTCCCAATTCTTCATATCGGTGAGGAACAATATTATAAGGATTTGATGGATTATGTGGGAGAAAAAATTTGTGTATATGAGGAAATGAAATTCGGTTCTACTGAAGATCAAAAAGAAAATAAAAAAAAAGTACAACACAAAAATCCAAAATCCTTGGATGAGTGGATTGCCGTAAACGAAAATGCAGCAAATGGAATGGATGAACTCTATGGAAAAGTAATAAAAAAATACCTTAGGAAAATACACAAAAGAGATGTCCAGAAGTTACGAAGAGCCATTAAAGTCAACCTCAGCAATGTAGATGAGCGAATAACGACTATTTATCATCAAATTCAACGCACTGCATTTAGTTTAACAAATATGCCGGTCGTTCAAACTGCACTAGCGGAAATTATGGATCTAAAATTTCAATTCAATGAAATTGATTATGTTGATGATATCCCCAATCGAAGTAATTGGGTTCATGCGGATATAAAAGTGGAAGTACCTAAAGATTTTGATCTCAAAAACGCATTATCCAAACCCAGTCAACAACTAATAGAAGTATCTAAATCACAAGGACGGATTTTGTATGGGATTTTGTATACGATAATAACATATATTTTCATGGATCTTAACGAGCGCAGGAAACATCTTGGGGATCTAATTATTCCAGTTTTGAATAATATTGAAGATGATATTCCAGATCATCTAATGCAACCTAGAAACAATATAGTAATTGAAACAGCGGATAATTTATTTGAGGAACATAATGAAATTGTAGTTTTTTATGGAGCAGCACACATGCCGGATATTGAACAAGCTGCCATAGATGCGGGTTTTGTTCTGGATTCTAAAACTGATTTTGAAGTGTACAGATTGGTCGAGGAAATAGAAGAAAAGGAAACTAATGCAAAAAAATTAATATAAATTTATATATCGATAGAGAGAAATAGGTTAAAAAGTAAAACGGGAAATTTCTATTCCCACTGGTAGCCACATTTTTTACAATAATACTTTTTGGAATATATCTTGATTCCACCACTCATACTGAGCGGTTTCTCCTTATTATCCATTGCCTGAACGCTTATAGATTGGCATTTTGGACAGACAATTCGTTCTGATTCTAAATAGGTATCAATGCTGTTGTCCACTACTTTGGCTGCAACCTCCGAAGGCTTTGGCGCTTCGGGAACTGGTTCCGGAGCGTGAGTATGGTGCTCATGAGTTTCCTCAGAACATTTACATTTTTCATGTTTACCTTTGATATAAGAAGTAAGTTCGTCAACTTTTTTCTCAAGTGCTTCTAATTTTTCTAAGATTTTTTCTTCCATTTTGATCACTGTTTTCCTTTCTGCAATTAATGAAAAGATGGTGAAGTCTCGCTTAATATGTTTAGATGAATACTAAATTTCAAAGGAGTATTTTTTATTGCAAAGATCAATATGAGTAGTATGGCTAAGAAAAAACTCTCATTTGAAGTGTTAATCATATTACAGGTGATTGCTCTTGTATTAGCTGCAGTTGCAAACATTGGATGGTATAGAATCGCAGATGTGTTGTTTATATTAGGAATTATATTTTTAACCATTGCTCTGGGCATATACGTGTTCTTATACATTAAGAAGGGAACTGTTGCTACAACATTAAAAAGAAACAGCTCATCATTGCGGAACATATTTGTAGTTGTACTGATTATTGCATTTGGAATAGCTGTAGTCTTTAATATTGTAGCAATAGTGTTTTTACTAGCTAATACACTTAGCTGAAACTCTTTGATGAAAAAATAAAAATCAAAATGTGAATCGAATGAGATGGGGAAAACATTTAATGAGCCAACTCAAAAGATCTCATACAAATGTGAGGATTACACTTAATTGGCTAAAAATTCATCATGGATCCTCTCAAATTCGGATTTATAAACGATTTGCAGTATATGTCCTGATTTTTCAAATATTTTCGAGTGTGGATTTGGGAACTGGGCTTTAAGTTTTTCAAATCGATTATAGCTAGAATCTTCAGTATCCGTGATTAGAAGAATTTTTCCATTCCAATTATGAAAATCTTCCAGTTTCATGGTTTCGTTAAGATCAAATTCCACAACCAACATCAAAGATTCTAAAATGTGACGTTTTCGCACCTTGGCAAGTCTCTCTTGTACTTGCATCATCAGAAAATCTAGTTCCTGTTGTTGGTCTGAAGTCAATTTGTGACTTTGTTTGCCCAGCTTACCCAACTCTTTGAGCATTATCTTCTTTGCAACTCTTTCGGGCATGATTTTGAATAGTAATTTAAACAATCTCACATATCTGTGATCCTTCCTTGAGTATTCCCCTTTTGGGGGTATTCCATTAGTCAATACTAATCGGTCAATTTTATTGAAATTACGTCTGAAATACGATTGTGCAATAAAAGCTCCGAATGAACCTCCTCGAACAAACAGTTTCCCTACCTGTTCTCTTTGCAAAATCTCATTAACTGCATCCGAAATATGATTTAATGAACCCAAATCACGTATTGTGGGTGTGATTACTTTGAATTGGTTTCTCAATCGTAAAATTTCAGTGTATGGAGTGTCAGCGGATCCCAATGCACCATGAAACATTAATAGAGTATTTTTTCCGACACCGGTAGCGATATACTCCACTATTCTTCCTCTATACTCAAATTGAGTAATAGTATAGTCATTACGAAATTGAATCATTTTTTTAAATAGGTGTGGTGGTGCATTCTCGTAGCAATCTTGAATTGTATTGATTTTCATTTTAGACATCTTTATCTCCAACCATTATAGTTAGCTTAAGCTAATAATTTTATGGATCAGATGATTTTCATAATCAAGTAAAAAAATTTTTCAAGCAGAAGTTAAAATATTAACCACTTAGGTGAAAATTATGGATATAAAAGTAGCTAACTGGGATGACTTCAATGTCGGAGATAAAGCAGAACACACAAAAACTATTACTGATGAAGACATACAAGCTTTTGCAAAAATGTCTGGTGATTACAACCCAATTCATGTAAATGACGAGTATGCAAAGACTACAATGTTCGGTCAAAGAATCGCTCATGGGATGATTTCTGCTTCATTAATTAGTGCAGTTCTTGGGATGCATTTACCAGGTCCTGGGGCAGTTTATATGAGTCAGGAAGTAAAATTCCGTAAACCCGTGTTCCCGGGTGATAAACTTACTGCAAAGGGTGAAATTGTAGATAAATTTACCAAGAAAGACGGAAAACTGAAATTTCTTAAGATTCAGACTAACGTATACAAGCAAGGAGATGAGCTTGTAACGGAAGGATTTGCTTTAGTGATAATCCAATAAACACATCTCTCTCATTATTTTTTTAAATTTCAAAATAGGAAGCTATATATTGTCTTACCGTGAGATCTGTCTGCTGAAAAATGCAGCTAAGTGCTAAACAATGTTCAATTCGGAAAATTCGGAAAAATGAATTGAAAAATGCGATTCATGTTTTTATGA
>JAEOTN010000383.1 GCA_016839865.1 Promethearchaeota archaeon
ATTTTAAGCTTTTTCCCCGATTTTTCACAACTTAGACTTTCTTTTGATAATCAAAGCATATTAATATAAGAGAATCAACAAACCAAAATAATTCTAAATTTATTTCAGATTGTTATTTACATTTGCAGCGAGTATTTAGAATAAACAGATTTTGTTTAAAGGATTTAAGCCCACCATACCGGGATTAACCTAACCCATATGAAAAAATATTATAATTTACACGATACGTAAACTTTTTTAAGTTAAAGAAAAAGAAGAATGAATTAAGGTGGAAAAAATTAAGATTAATCCTTTGGATGTCGCAAAAGAACAAATAGATAAAACAATAAAAAAATTGGGTTTGAATCCGTCAATTGGTAGAGTCCTCAAAAAACCGAAAAGGTCGATCATAGTTAGTATTCCAATTAGAAAAGACGATGGTAAGATCGAAGTTTTTGATGGATTTCGTGTTCAACACCTCGACTCCAGAGGGCCCTATAAAGGAGGTATACGTTATCATCCCGAAGTCAACTTGGATGAGGTTACAGCGCTATCAATGTGGATGACATGGAAATGCGCTGTTGCTAACATTCCTTATGGTGGAGCTAAAGGAGGAGTCACTTGTAATACCAAAGAATTATCGATTATTGAAATTGAGCGTATTACTAGAAGATACACAACTATGATATTGAATAACATCGGACCATATCTGGATATTCCCGCTCCCGATATGTATACCAATTCACAGACTATGGCTTGGATCATGGATACCTACAGTCAATTTCAAGGACATTTAGTTCCCGAATGTGTAACTGGAAAACCTATTCATTTACAAGGTTCTCAAGGCAGGAGTGTTGCAACGGCAAAAGGATTGAATTATTGTGTCCTTGAGGCATTAAAGTGTCTTGGAATGAGATTGAAAGGATCAAAAGTTGTTGTTCAAGGATTTGGGAAAGTTGGATGGAACGCTGCTCGTTTCCTACATAATCAGGGATGTAGAATAATTGCTTTAAGTGATTCTACAGGAGGTATCAGCAATCCACTGGGTATCAACCCAACGAAAGTTCATTGGCATAAAATAGAAACAGGTTCAGTTCAAAGCTTTGGTAATAGTAAAAACATAAGCAATGAAGAATTGTTGGAAACAGAGTGTGATATACTAATTCCCGCAGCAGTTGGAAATCAGATTAGTAATAAGAATGCAGCAAATATTGAAACGCAAATATTAGCAGAAGGTGCTAATGGACCAACTACTTCTGAAGCAAGCGAAATCTTGGCTGAGAAAGATATCTTCATGATACCCGATATTCTAGCTAACTCTGGTGGTGTTATAGTCAGTTATTTCGAATGGGTTCAGAATCTTCACAGAGAACAATGGTCAGAAAAAACGGTATTTGATAAACTTAAAAATCAAATCGATTGCGCTTTCAGAGAGGTCTATGATAAAATGAAACAATATGAAACAGATATGAGAACTGCTGCTTTTATGGTCGGAATTGAACGAGTTGTAGCTGCAAAACAAACACTTGGACTTTGGCCATAAATAAATTAATAAAGTGATTAAAGTATTTAGCCATTAAAACAATACATTAGTTTATCTCATTTTTTTTTAAATATCATCAATTTCTAAAAAACACTTAAGTGAGATTTAAATGGGTCTTATTAGAATTCACATTTGATGATAAATGAATTCATTCGAAAGATTGATGGCTATTTTAAAGGGCAGAAAACATGAGATCGATAGACTACCTGCAATTAACTCAGTTGGCACTTACACTGTTGACTCTATGAAAGCATATAATGCTTATTGGCCAGCAGCCCATAAAGACCCTGAAAAAATGGCAAGATTGGCTGAAGGACTGCACAAGTCTGCAGGCCTTGATAATGTAACAGTACCATTTGAATTAACCCTTGAAGCTGAGGTTTTTGGAGCCCCTCTTAGGTTCTTTGAGGATAAAATAAAATGGCCTACAGTTAGCAAATTTACAATACACGATATTTCTGATATTCACTTTCCCAAGGACATATCGTCCTCAGGAAGAATCCCAATTATTACAAAAGCAATCAAAATATTAAAGAAAAAATATGAAGGAAAAGTTCCGATAATTGCTTATTTGAATTGTCCATTTACAAGCATTAGTGGCTATTTAGTTGACTCAATCGAATTTCTTAAATGGTTGAAACGCAAGCCAGAAAAGATTCACAATTTCTATAAAGAAACCTTTACCTATTATGCAGAAATCGCAAACTTGTATAAAGATGCTGGAGCCGATATAATCACTTTTAGAGAGGAAGGAGCATCTCTAGATAGTATATCACCAAAACAATTCAATGAATTCATAAAACCGTATCTAACCAAAATGATTGAACTTGTAAAAGGACCAAGAATCTTGCATATCTGTGGTCAATGTGTTGTTTTTAATGGGAAAATAGAGATTATTAAAGACATGGTAGAGTGTGGAGCTGAGGCTATCACAATCGATGAAAAAACATCCATAAAATTGGCTAGAGAAATTGTTGATAGAATTAAGCCGGATTATCCAATAGGTGGAAATATTCCTTCTTATGGGGTGATTCATCAAGGTCCCGAAGATAGAATTAGAGAGGCCGTTAGAAATGCTATTGTTGAGGGTGTTGACATGGTTGCTCCAGGATGCGATTTTTGGCTAGAGACTCCTACAAAAAACGTGAAGGCGTTCGTGGACGCAACAAAAGAATACGGAACAAAAAACCAGAAAAATACCTAATAAATCATATTTAGTTGTTGAAAATCACACAAGAAAAGATTCCTGTGAATGAAAGAATCTAATAAAGAAATCTAAATAGGGAATTGTTTACACTTAATTTATGTAGTTATATCGATTAGCTCTTTGAAAAGGATGTGCTGTTATGAATGAATTGAAAAAATCAAGTATTGGTGACGTTGAAGACAGAATATATCGCGAAATACTAAGATTACGATCAAAAGGAGAGATGGCTGCACTAGCAACAGTCATCCATACAAAAGGCTCAACTCCAGGTAAACCGCTCTTCAAAATGCTAGTATATTCTAACGGGAAGACACTAGGAACGATAGGTGGTGGATCAACAG
>JAEOTN010000384.1 GCA_016839865.1 Promethearchaeota archaeon
ATTGAAATTCCTCTATACATATCTAGATAAATTGTTGTATTAATTATTCTTTAAAAAAATCTAATCCATCTATTAGTAAGTAGGGGGGATTAGTCTTGCAAGAGGTACAAAATAAAAAAATTGAACTTCATTTCTTTTCTTCTTTTCCATCTTCCACATAAATGATGTGCAAGATTTTCTCGTCTGCAGTGTTTCCTCTAATAATAACATCATAGGCATCTGAGCATTTTGGACATTTAAAGGGGTACCAGTCTTTAGTGTAAGTTTCGAATTTCTCATGTTTCTCATAGAGTCTGAATTCATCCCGTGTAATAACTTGACGCTCTTCAATTTTATTCATGATTTCATTGAATCGGAATTCGAGAGCTTTTACTTTGGCTTCCCGTTCCTTTCGATCAGCATCTAACTCATCATCTTCTTTCTTAAATTTTCGAAACATCTTCACTTCTTCGGTACCCATATGCATTGACCCTTCCTTCAATTTTTGTCGGTGATTGGTAAAAATGGAGACTCCTAATAAAGTAAGAGAGTATTATTACATATTATTCAGATGTTATATTTATAATTTGTATTTAAAAGCCCTAGAATTTCCTCTGAATTTCTCGAAAGTTTCAATGAGTGGTTTAACAATACAATATCATAATTAACCAACATGCTAGTTTTATTACGATAACTTGATATAATGAAAAATATCGAGTAATGAATAAAAAAAGGTGAAAAACATGAATGTCCAAAATAATGAAACGAAACGGAAGACACGATTTGTACGTTCCTTTACTATAATGCAGTTAATGATGTATATTATCGTGTTTATCGTTGTCATATTTGTAAAGGATGTAACATTCGACTCTACTTTTACAGCGGATAATTGGATTTTAGTATTAACCAATGGAATCATTGCAATTTTTTGTTTTGCACTCATGATTCGTTCATTTTCGTTGTATAGACAGAGAAAAAGCCTGCAAAATGCATATTTATCAGGATTTTTCCTGTTCACATGGATTCCAGCGTTAATAATTGCTATTACGAATATATTTGTCCCAAACCATCCAGATTTAAACTACTTCCTAAGACTGGCAATTTTCTTTCTAACTCCAGGAAGCACGGTCTTTTTGGCAACTTTCATTGCCGAAACATTTTATGAAAGTATGGATCGAAAACTGGGGCAACTTTTGTTCTTTGTAACCCAATTTAGTGCTACTATTGCAAATGTTATTGGTTTGCTGTTAGTCCTTAGAGGACACGATTCAGTCCCTGCTAATCCCTACACAGGATTGGTATTGATACTAATTCAGATTTTTGGTGGATTTTTCATTTTATTAAATGTGTTTTTGCATTTTCTATTGTTTTACAATGCAATTAGGTTGAGAGCGAAAGTAGATAATAAGAATTTAAAAGCTGGTTTAGGATTGTTAGCACTAACAGGAATATTGCTCGGATTGGTATTTTTCGGTAGGTTGTTTAACTTCCTCTTGTTAGATCTATCAATTCTTGGTACTTATCAAAATGTCTTTATCTATGGTTTAGATATTCTCTTTTTTATTGGATATCTTACAATGTATCTCGGAGTTGCGATTCCAGGAAGAAAAAATCAGTAGAAATTCTTATTCTTTTTTTATTTTTATCTCCAACTACTTTGATAATCTTTAATATACTCAGTAATCAATCTTGGCCTTCTACCTAGAATTTCTTCAAGATCTGGAAAGATTTTCGCTGCACGACCGCTACGTACAACCCAGTAAATCATTTTCATTACACTTGCATAATCTTTAGGAAATCCATATTCATTCACCATCTTATTCACAAAATCCTTTGGTTCAGGATCAGAATATTTTATGGGTAATCCTAGAATTTCCGTCATCTTGTCTGCAACTTCATGATAATCCAATGCTTCTGAACCAGTCAAAGGGGGCATAGTTCCAACATATTTTTCTGAATTTGTTAGACAAATAGCAGCAGCTTCACCGATATCTCGAGCATCAATGAAGGAAGTTTTCCCTTTGCCTGCAGGCACATAAATATCTAATTCCTTTTTTATTACTTCCCCATGAACCATATCCAAATTCTGCATGAAAAAACTGCAACGTAGCATTGTGTAAGGAATATTGTATTTCTTTATATATTTCTCTACATGGAAATGAGGAACCATAGGATTGGCATCAATTATAGAAAGGAAAACGACGTGTTTTACCCCACTTTTCGAAGCTAATTTTATAAATGGAGCCATATATTTCTTGATTTTCTCGATTTGAGGTGGTCGCATTAGGAAGATTTTTGTTATCCCTTCAAGAGATGATTTTAGAGTTTCAGGTTTATCATAATTAAGTTCCCTAAAAAATACATTTTTCCCATGCATTTCTTTCATACGAGATTCATCAATGTCACCTGCTATAATCTCAGATTCCTTTGTGGCATATTTTTTGAGCATTTTAAATACAACGGAACCAACACGTCCTGTAGCTCCTGTTACTAAGAATTTTTCTATCATCATCACCATGATTGATTCGGTTACGAAATATCTGAATACGAAGTATTTTATGCTTTTTCTCTTTATAACTCTTATGGAGGAAATTTCGGAGATTGGCTTGTGGATTGCTCAAATCCATCAAATCTCTGATCGATTAATGGAAGCAAAACTAAAAGAAAACCAGCTAGAGGGATTTAGTGCAGCACAAGGAAGAGTTCTTTTCATTTTGGAACAAATTCCAAATGATAAATTAATGAAAATCCCCATCCAAGGTCTTGTGAATCGATTAAATTTAAGTAACTCCACATTCACCCAATTATTAGATTCCTTACAAGACAAGGGATTGGTTAAACGGGTACACAGTACAAAAGACCGTCGTAAGATTCATATACAAAAAAATGAAGGGATGTTCAGAGATTATCTTAACGTATATCGAAAAATCCTCATCGAAATGACTGAAGCATATTACAAGAATCTAACCAAGGATGAAAAAACATTAGTAGAAAAAGTGTTTCCTAAAATAATCCAAAGTCTTGAAAATGAAGAGAAAATTGTTAGTAAGAACTAAGAAACGAACTTATAAGGTATTTTCAGTCTTTCTGCAAGGGAATAAGCCTCAATTATTTCTTTTCGTGTAACTCTCCTATTTACTTCAGGAAAAGTGGACGAATTCACCTTATGCTCAGGTCGGTACTGTTGCATAATATTGACTACTGTACCTGGGATTTCTTTTGCTACCCATTTCAGAATCGGTTTGGTACAACAATCCAAATGCCCCGGCATTACTAAATGGCGAATAATTATGTCTCTTGAACCCCAATCATATATATACTTCAGATTTCGAGTGAGAACATCCCAATAATTGGTGATGTTTGAATATTTCTTCCCACATTTATTATTTCCGTACTTGAAATCAGGTAACCAAAAATCCATCAAATCGGTAAGTAATTCCAAGGCTTTTATCGTGTTATAGAAATTTGAGTTCCATAATTGACAGATGTTTTTAGTTTGGTAATTCAGGGAATCGATAATTGTATGTAAATTGGGAGTTGGATCTCCTCCAACATAATTAATATTACGAGCTCCCTGCCGAGCTAGAACATCCGCAAACACAGCTAATTGCTTTCCATCTACTGAGGTACCATTAGATCTTCTTTCATTATTATATTGAGAATTTGCTGGTGAGCGTTTTCCAATGGTAGAAATATCCCAATTTTGGCAAAACACACATTCAAATGTACATCCACTGAAAAAAATTGTTCCACTTGGGACGAGAGGTGGTTCCTCTCCATGATGTAAGAAAGCTGAAGAAACTTTTGATCCCTCACCTATTCCACAATACCCTACATCTCCTTGTTTTCGATTTGCTTTACATTTGTTTTCACAGAATTCGCATTGCTCTAGCATTTTTTTAGAAATTTCAATTTTTAAATCTAAATAACTGCTTTCGATTGTTCCATCGTGGTTCGAAACTTCCGTAGAATCATAAGTACTCAGAAATTCCTTAAATATTTTCGAATTTTCAGTATGTAAAAGCCAAAGATTGTCCATTGTCGCATTAGGAGAAAATTCTACAGGAATTTGTTGGCAAAGTAAGTAATAAGCAGTGTCTTTTTGATTTAAAAGAGCATTGTAATGCGGTAAGAGATTTTCTTTCATCAAAATTCACCGAAAACTAAGAAACACTGATATTTAGGTCAATAGGATATTAAAGAATTCGTATTTCACCAGTTCGTTTTATAGATGATATGCAGATATTGAAGGGAATTTATTTATTAATCGGAGAAAGCTAAATAAGGATTTCAGTATCATTATATTGTTGAAGATCGGTTTTTGGTGAGAACATGAGTTACAAACTTAAGGTACTTTTGTGTGGACCCCCTAAAGCTCAAAAAAGTAGGCTTGTAAACCGATTTGTTCAATCAAAATTTAGTTCAGATTATAAGTTGACCGTTGGGGTTGATATTCTCACCAAAGACGTTGAAGTTAATAACGAAAAATTAACCCTAAGTATTTGGGATATCGGTAGTCAAGAACGGTTTTCTTTTATTCGATCGACTTTTTATAAAGGTGCCTCCGCTGCGATGATCGTATTTGATTTATCAAGGGAGACAACGTGGAATGAAATCAAGGAATGGTATGATGAAATCAGATCATTTGCTGGAGAAATTCCGATAGCTTTTGTCGAGAAAGGGAATGGATGTAATAGCCATGAAAAAAGAAGTAAATTCAAAGAAATGGCAGAATCGACTGGAAATAGCTATCACGAAACAAGCTCTGCAGGGGAAAACATGGAAGATATTTTTTGTTCACTTGCAGAACGCACTGTAGATATGTTTGTGTGATCATATGGATGAATATATGGCTCAAAAAATCGCCTCAATAGCACATCTTCTTTTTAATGCAAAGTTTGCAATTGCTTTAACGGGTGCTGGGGTCTCCACTGAATCAGGCATTCCAGATTTTAGGGGAAGATCAGGAATATGGAAAGAATTTAATCCTATAATCTATGGAAATATCGAAATTTTAAAGACAAATCCTTCTGTATTCTGGAAATTAGGAAAGAGATTAGCTCCAACCCTAATAAAAGCAAAACCCAATCCAGGTCATTATGCACTAGCGGAACTAGAGAAGCTAGGCAAAATTAGAGGGATAATAACGCAAAATATTGATGGATTACATCAGCAGGCAGGAACTGAAGTTGTTTATGAGGTACACGGTTCGTTACGGAATTTCATATGTATGCAATGTCATTCTAATTATTCACAAGATGAAATAATCCCAAAAATATTCCAAGGAATCCCAAAATGTGACAATTGTGGTGGATTCATTAAACCTGACGTTATATTATTTGGGGAATCCCTACCTTTAGATCAAATACAAAACTCTCAAGATGCTGCATTAAAAGCGGATTTAATATTAGTAGCCGGTTCTGCATTAGAAGTCTTTCCAGTAAATCAGATACCCCAAAGTGTAGTGGAAAAGGGCGGAAAACTTGTGATCATAAATGATGAGCCTACTTGGTTGGATAATATCGCAGAGATCGTCATTCATGAAAAAACAGGGAAAATTTTGCCTTTAATAGTGGAAGAGTTGAGAAAATTACTCTGACTGTTCTAAATGGGCTGTGGAATTCAATTTTATGATGATTTTATCCCCAATATCCCATTTTCCAATTCCCAAAATATGGATACCGCACAAATCTTGTTTAAAACCCATTGTGGTGAGGTAAGTTTCAGGTAAATCAAACCACCAATGAATAATATTC
>JAEOTN010000385.1 GCA_016839865.1 Promethearchaeota archaeon
AGATTAGATATGCTTTCATCTGATTTATTAACCGGTCGATTTGTTTTTGAATTTTCTCCCCGTTATCAACCATTTGTTTTCTGAGTGTTCGGTAAGCCTGTTTTGATGGTAATTTTCCTTTCTTATATCTTTCATCATACAGTTTGATACCATCTTGATTTGAAATCAATTCAGCTTCTCGTAAGTCTAATCGCTTGACAATTTCTGCTATAGGTCCTCGAGCTTCTAGAATAATTTTCTTAAACGGTTTTATTTCTACTTGAGTAGATTTGAGTTTTGATTCAAGAACTTTCAATTGCTTTGAATACGCTTTCTTAGCAATTTTCTTTCGAGAAAGATCTGATTCTAATTTTTTAATATCAATTCGAACTGCGGTAATCTCTTCATAATTGGAAATATATTCTCGCATTTCTGATTCAGGTATAACCTCTTCTCGGAACTCGTATTCATCTTCGGATCGAGATTTATTTCGGGTTCGTAATATCGCGTAAGCAGAGAACGCTATTGCTAGAAGAGCACTAAATAAAAGAGCACGTGCCACTAATTGAAATCCACTTTGTTTATATTCTAAAATTAGGGGGTAATCTGTAATTGCATACATATTTGTATGATGATAGGAGAGTATCATCGCATTACTATCATAGGATATTGATTCTGGCGTGAATGTGGTGTGTTTGATATATTTCCCTGAATATAGATGAATAAACGTTACTTGTTCTTTAATTAAGAGGTTATAATTAAGTAAATTGAGATTTATCTTGAAGGCGGATGTCGTGTAGCTCCTACTGAAAAATTCATCTAAAGGAAGATAATATTCCAGAGTATACTTCTTAGTAGCTCCAGGATTAAGCCCTGCACGATTAGTAAGCAATATTTCAAACACATTAGTAGATGGATTCAAAGTTCCACCCTCGATAGTGCCAATGCTGTCTGTTAAGGAAGAATTATGCGCGCTACTAGGTAGGGTAAATTCAAAGCGATCGATGTATAATCCACCCGTATTTTTTATATCATGGTTTTCAATGATTCGAATGGATCCTCCCCATGGATTTACATAGATATGTCGAGTTATCGAAGTAAATTCAAGAGTTGAATACTGATTATTCTTCCCTATGGCATTGATTATTTCTTGAGAATAAGGTACAATATTCCCTCGTGTATAATATAGACTTGTACCTGACTCATGTGGATTTCCAGTGTATTCATCAAAGAATGTACGATATGGGAAATCTACTTGTGTATTAACATCGTAGATTAGGTAGGGACTGTAAGGGACAATTGAGAAATTAAAAAATACCGCTTGCTCACTTACATTCTCTAATGCTGTGTACAAACCTGTATAATACGCGATTGCTACGACAGTTTTATTCATGTTTGGCAGTAGAGGGGTTTGAAAGTAGATTATAAACGTTTTATGGTTGAACAATTTGTTTCTTGCCTCTTGGTAGGAAAGAGTTGCTTGATGAACAGTCTCTGCTGTTAATCCAAGAAAATATGGATGATAATAATCATTTAGTGTATAATAAAAATAATTAACCGGAACAGAGCCATTATTATATATAACCAACTTATCTGACACAGAGGAAATCCCATAACGTCCAATACCTATCTTTCTATTAGCTTGTTCAATGTAAAGATTTGATGCATCCACACTACTATCAGGAACAGAATCGAACTGAGGATTATGAAATTGCAAACTGATTATTGATGTGAAGACGACAAAAATCACTGTGATGGATATGAGGATTTGGGATCTTTTGGATATCTGCATGGTTTCAACCTTGGAACGTAACAATTTTACTGATCGGTAATAATTTGCACTATTAAAACTTGATAGTTCAAGGATTTGTTGAATGAGAATTATAGCAAAAGACAAAATTAAAATAATTTTCTAAATATAGGAACTCAGAATGGCAAAGCGTAAGGCAACTAGTAGAAGTAAAAGACGAACATCAGATGCACCCATGCCAGCGTCGGGTGCTGGTTTAATTCGGTTTTTCGCGGATTCTTCACAAGGATGGAAAATTGGTCCAATTTGGATAGTGTCCCTTGCAGGCGTATTAATCGTATTTGTCATCATAGCAAGTTTCGGTTGGCTTGATTGGCTTTTCGGTGGTTAAAAACCGAATTTATTCTCCTTTTAGCGAAATTTTTGTATTACTCATCATATCAGTTCTCTATGGAAATACGTGAGTTTCAGCAATTAATTCGTGAAATTTATTTTCAAAAAGATAACCAACGAGGCCTTCAAGGAACCTTCCTTTGGTTTGTGGAAGAAGTAGGTGAATTGGCAGAAGCAATTGGGAAATATAAACAACACACTGAAGAATCTTATAAAGATAATATTGCTCAGGAACTTGCGGATATATTTGCATGGGGGAGTTCCATTGCGAATTTATTAGATATTGATTTGGAGGATGCACTTAAAAGAAAATACCCCAATCATTGCTTAAAATGTAAATCGCATCCATGTATATGCGAAACGAAAGAGTTGAGAGAAGAATGAAGATTGAAGGAAAAAAAATATTCCTAACTGGTGGTGCGGGATTCATTGGTTCTCATCTAGCACAAAGATTTGTGGACCTTGGAGCTGATGTATTAATCTATGACAATTTGTCAACCGGATTTGAGGAACATATATCTAACATTCCAGAAATAACACTAGTAAAAGGGGAAATTACCGATAGTAAGCATGTAGAAACAGCAATGAAAGGTTGCGAAATTGTGTCGCATCATGCAGCAGAACTTGAAGTTTTTACGGGAATAGATAATACACTCCATGAAATGCGTGTAAACATTGAAGGCACCTTAAATGTGCTGAATGCTGCAGTTAAAAATAATATTGAAAAAGTTGTATATGCATCGTCTGGTGGTGTGTACGGGCAAGCTCAATATATACCCGAAAATGAAATTCACCCTTTAATGCCACAATGGCCTTATGGGGTCAGCAAACTTGCAGGTGAAAAATATTGTCAACAATATACCCAATTATACGACTTAGAAACTGTTTCTTTTCGATACGGAATTGTTTATGGTCCTCATGAATGGTATGGACGTGTCCTTACTATGTTTATTAAGCGTGTTTTATCTGGAAAAGCGCCCGTAATATTTGGGGATGGTTTGCAACGTCGAGATTTTGTGTATGTGTCAGATGTAGTAGATGCAAATATCCTTGGGATGGAGAATGATGACGTATCTGGGATGAGATTTAATATTGGTGGAATTGCGCACGTTAATGTCATTGATATTGCTAATATGGTTACTGAGTTAATCGATCCTTCCTTGAAACCAATTTTTGAGGACCCAAAACCTGGTGAAGCTAGTAAATATCAACCAGAACGAAAACGTCTCCCAGCTGAGTTAAAAGATTTCATATTGGATATAAAATCCGCTCGAGATATTCTTGGATATGATCCAAAAGTAGGATTTAAAGAAGGAGTTTCGAAGGAAATAGAGTGGTATAAATCTAATCCAAGTATTTGGAATTATGATCCTCGAGTGTGACTCACTTCCCAAAAATTATTTACCCATGTTTTTTTTTTTGGACATATGAAAATCTGGTTAGATTTTTGTGAGCCAAAATCTATAACCATGTTACGTCCTCTATATGAGGAGCTTAT
>JAEOTN010000386.1 GCA_016839865.1 Promethearchaeota archaeon
AATTTTGATAGATGGATAATAGTGAAGATTGATGGCATTCGAAAATGAAATGGAAAAACGGAAAACCGATGTACGAGAATTGCAAGATAAAGCATTTTTCATGTTTGAACAAGCCAAAACGCTTGTAAATGACAATAAAAAGGAAGAAGCTATCTCTGTTTATTTGGAATTGATTAAAATTCTCAATTCTTTGCGATGGTCAAATATATCCAAAAAGATCCAAGAAGCAATAAAAGAATTGCAAAAAACACCGGTAGAAGAACTAATTATACCAATCGAACAGGAAGTAAAAGTAGAACAACCTAAACCTATTGAAAAATCTGTTGAGCAACCTGTTAAACCTATTTTGAGGAGTCATGTATTAAGTCTGAAAGAATTTGAAATGAATAAACAACAGGAAGAAAACACTCAAAAAGAGGCATTTGCTCTATTAGACTCCGGTGCTACACTAGCTTCTCAAAAAGAATTTAATCGAGCAATAGAGGATTATAACCAAGCAATAATACTCTTGAATTCTATCGGATGGCATTCTTACACTCCAAGAATCCAAGAAGAAATTGAAAAATTGATTCAAGAACAAATGCAATACAGTGATTCACTCCAAAAACGAATGACCAAACCTGAATTTCAAACAATTGATGATCTACGTGAGAAAAGGGAGATATTGCAGCAAGAAATAGAATCTCGTAAAATTTCTGTTAGGGAATTTGAGTCACAGAAAAAAATTCAATATAATTATCTGGTGCGAGCTTCACAACTTCTAGATGAGTGTGAAGTGTCAATAAACAATCTAGAATACACTCATATTTATAGTACCCTCCAAAAATCAGCTCAGAATTTAATAAATGTTGGTTGGCAAGAAGGAGTTTCCAAACTAAATGATTTTATATCCACAATAAAAGAAAATCAATTTCAGCATGAATTGATGGAGCAACAAGAACACCTTGCCTATATTGAAAAAATCAAAATAAGTGAAGAAATCCGGAAATACTTCAAGGAAAAAATGCTTGAGAAAGAAAAAGAAAAAGCATCTCCGTTTCACCCAGTGGGTGCTCCAACTCCAAATTCAAAAACTAAATCCAATGAACAGCAGGTTTATGAGGTTATTATTGAGGCTTCTCAAATACAAGGCATGGATGATGAATCATCAAAAAGAAAAATTGAGTTATACAATGTAGCGTATCATCTAGTAGAAAATTCTCAGTGGTCTGATGAAAAAGTAAAAGTACGCTCGATTGTCGATATTCTGAAAAATAATTTGGAAAATCGAAAACAACGGATTCAGACATTGGAGAAAAACAAAACTTACACAATAACAATCCTCCGGAAAATTTCACAACGAATTAAAGAATATATTGGGGAATTTGATGTTGAGAAAGAAGCTCAAAGAGCGAAATTATTAAAATTTCAAGAACAACAACAAACCATTCGTTCTCTTGAAAATCAAGGGTTTAAATTTATCGATAATGCTAAGAAATTCGTAGAAAATAAAGAATTTGATAAAGCAATTCAATCATATGGTGAAGCAATAACAAAATTCAAAAATTTAGCCTGGATTGAACAAATCCCTTATTTAGATAAGGAAATTGAACATATCGAAAAATTGAAAGAGCAATATGAAACTGAACAGCAGTTGAAAGCTAAAATTATAAGACAAGAAGAAACTAGAAAGCAAGCACAGCGAAAAGCGGAAGACGACCGCAAGGATAAAGAACTTCAAGATCTTCAAGATATTTCGAAAATGATTTCCGGTGTAGTTAAACAAAAGGAAATTGATGAGAAAAAGAAACTACAATCTGACGAAGACTACAAGCAAAACGTGGAAAAACCAGAAGAAGACAAACAAATTCAAGAATTTAAAGACCTAATCCGAAAAGCAAGTAGTAAGAAAACTGAGGAATAATATTGGGGGTGTAGTACCCACATATTACAATCAAATAAAACTCGTTTTTATCTATTTTTCACTTGACTCAAGAGACTTTGTGGTCTAAGATGATCGAAAACGGTTCAAAATGCATTTTAATTGGAGAAGGCGGGGTAGGAAAGTCCTCTTTATTGCGGTTATTACAAGGAAAAGAGATACAGATTCAACGGATTCCAACAATTGGCGTAGATGTAGAAAAAATTGATTTTGTTGAGGAAGGTTCTCCTCTCAGTGTAATGATTTGGGATTTTGGAGGTCAAAAACGCTTTCAATTCCTATGGGATGAATGGATCAAAGGTTCTGGATTAACTGTGCTGGTGACAGACTCCTCCGAGAAAAATGTAAATGATACAAAGAGTATGCTGGATAAATACCGTAAGAAATTAGGGTCCGAAATCATTGCAATAGCAAATAAACAAGATCTTGTAGGTAGCTTAAGTCCCGAAGAAGTTTCAAAACGTTTAGGGGTTAAAACCTACGGTATGGTGGCTATCAAACGCTCTAACATGGAAGCAATGCGTGATATAATCTTATCACAATCACAAAAAGAAGTTAATATGGCAGAATCTGTAGTAGTAACTGCTCAATAAAAATAAGAAATAAAAAAAATTCTTTTCTTTCTATCTTGCTGAAATTGCAATTCGTTCCATTTCATCTTTACGTCTTATTGCACGGGAATTTTGGTCAGCCCGACCTGCATAGATGATCTCATTTGCAATGCATTCATCGATAGTTTTCAGTGAATTATAAGTCTGTCCCACCGCTCCTTGAACTAAAAGACGAATGCTTAAATCTACTCGGCGTTGAGGTGCAATATCTACAGCAGTTTGATATGAAATTCCACCTAACGAAATTTTCGTTGTCTCTTCTCTAGGTGCTGCATTAATTATCGCATTGATTAAAACTTGGAGTGGATTTTCACCAGTTTTTTGTTCAACAATTGTAAATGCGTTTTGGATAATACCTAAAATTTTCTGCTTCTTCCCTGCATTCCATGCAGAACCACGTCCCTTGATTCTTCTTTGCACTAATCCTGGTGCTAATATCTTATTGATGAATCTCTCTACGAATGAAACATGTAATGTTTTCCAAAATCGTTTATGTTCATGTTTTCCTCCAGAATGAGGGATTATAACAGGTGTTAGATTGATATATTTTTCTAAACTGGGATCAGAAACAGTCAATCCATCGAATGACCAACGATTGAATAATTTAATTTCTGCACCTTTTTTCTTAGGTTTTTGTTCAGTTGGTTCTTGTTGTTCCTCTGGTTGGGGTGCATCTAATGCTTCTTGAAGTTTTTCTTCCTGTTCTACTACTTCTTTTGGCTCCTCCTTAGTTTTCTTTGTGGTTTTCTTCTTGGAAGTTTTTTTTGCTGTTGTTTTCTTTTTTGCCATTTTCGAACCCCTATCTCATTGGTTTCTCCTTACGTTTATAGATTAATTCCCTAAGAGAAACACCATTCACTTTGATTACTTTCCATCGAACACCTGGAAGATCACCAACAGCCCTTCCTTTAGCTCCACCAATTCCCTCAACAACTACGCTATCATGTTCCTCAATGTAGGTTAAGGCGCCGTCACCTGGTAAGAATGCTGTGATAACTTTTCCATTTTTTCGTAATTGCACCCGTACGCATTTGCGAATAGCACTGTTTGGTTGCTTAGATTCTCTGCCTACTTTTTCTAAAACTATACCTTCTGCGGCAGGAGCTTTTTGTAAGGGGTCAGTTTTCTTATCTAATTTTAAGAAGGAACGTTTCCACTGCTTATCCTTCCATCTAAGTTTCTTCCGTTTTTTTACGAGCGTCCGAGCGCTATACATTCCTCGTGGAGATTTTGAACCTGGAATATTGATACACCTAAATAATTACTATTTTTCAATTTATAAAGTCAGAATGAATGTTGCTAATAATAGATTCAATTTATTTTTTTCGATCTTATTGGATTGAACTGAAGAAGAAATTTAGTTTACTACTAACATGTCTACATTGAAATGCCTACGGAGCAACGTGTTTGCTTTTTCGATGTTTCTACCGTTTTTACCGATAGCTAGTCCTTTATCTTCTTGTTTTACAGATACTTGTAAAACTCTTTTATTGTCATTTCGTTTTTGCTCAGTTATTTGTGTGATTTTGGCAGGATAAAGCAAATACCCTACAAATTTATTCAAATCATCAGAATAAGCAATAATTTCAATGTTTTTAGAGAGCTTTTCCTTCATTTTTTTCACATTTACGCCCTTTATTCCTACAGCTCGGCGTAAATCTTGACGATTTACCATGAAAATAACTCGCTCATTATCTTCTCCATCAGGTAAAATCACACAATCCAGTGTAGCTGCTCCGGTTATAGTATCAAAAAGTCTGATTAATTCCATTTCTTCACGTTGGAATTTTATTGATTTTCCAGATCCCATTTCCCTCAATTTCCATACTAAAATCAAATAAATAAGATTATCCTATTTTTTTTCTATTACATCTATAATCGATGAATCACCGGGATTAATAATTCCCATTGCAGCTATCATGTGTGGTTTTCCTGCTGCAGTTCCTAACTCCCAACTAGAGTTTGGATAACTATACACAGGGATACGATTCTCTTCCTTGGAATTAACCATTGCTTCAATTCGACTTTTTACATCGATTGGGCAATTTTGAGCAAGAATAATTACTCTTAGATCATTTATGTTGAGATGATTAAGTAGACTATTTGTTCCGATTATCGTTTTTCCAGTTTTCACACAGATATTAATTAGTTTATTTATATCTGCTTCTTTCTTCCTTGAAGTCCTTTTTCTCCGCTTCATTGTTTGCTGGTCGCGACCACGCTTTGCCATGTCAAATTCACTAATCAAAGATTTATATCTCGGTAAAGCAATGATAGCATTTTAACTTTTTTCAAGCTGATATTGCATAGCGAGATCGTCGATAAATTTACGAGTATTCTCTTTACCGAATTCACAATATTACGAACTAGGGTTGTGAAAAAATTAGAATCAAATGCTAGAATCTGATAATAAAATAAATATCTACTCGAGAATCTCAAATATTTTCTCTTTCACCATGATTTTTGCTGATTGTTTAGGGATTCTTACAATATCTTCTTTGCGAAACGGTCCATATGTAATTAAATTTGGTCCAACCAATGCTTCAGCATCTCTTAAAACACGTACATCACAATACTCAATTTTCTTACTAAGAGACGAAAGTTCAGATTCACACTCACCTTCTGGAACTTCTTCATCACATGTTTCTGTTACTGCAGAATAATATTGCTCAGTCTTATATCCTTTAAAAGCTGATAACAAATTTCGATAAAAATCTTGTTCTGAGAGAGTTAATACATTCTGATCGATGACTTCCAATTGTTTACTCATTTCAATTATCTTCTCTTGGCGAACTGCAAGAAGGTCTGAAATTAAGTAATCAACATTTTTGCTGGATTCCTTCTTCACCTCAAATAATATAGATTTAGCTTCCGTATTGGCATCAGCGGGTGGTGCATGATGCTCAATTTGATGAATTTCTTTTTGGAAATTTAAGAATTTTTTAAGCTTACTTTCTGGTAAAGGAGTAATATCTGTAGATGCACATTCTAACTCCCAATCGTACATCAGTTCCTCATAAATCGTTTTAAATTCATGTGCATTCATTTTTATCATCATTTTACAATTTTCGCGACATC
>JAEOTN010000387.1 GCA_016839865.1 Promethearchaeota archaeon
AATCCCCGTTTTTTCCGCACCCCGCATTTCGCACAGGTTTGAGTCGTGAAAGATTCATCAATTTTTATGAGTCTTTTACCTTGTTTTTCAGCTTTATAGGTCAAAAATTCGGTAAATCTTCCTAAACTCCCCGTATTCTGGATTGAATGATTGAGTGTTTTTCGAGCTTTGGTTAATCTGGCTTTTCCCGTTCCCTTCTTTTTCTTCGCCATTGTTTTAACATTCAAATCGCCCACAATGATTGTATTGGCGCGGGTGTGTTCGACGATTTGCTTGGAGATTTTGTGTTGGAAATCTCGCAGTTGGTTAGCGCATTTGGAACGTATCGTCGTGAATTTCCGATTCAAGGTGTTCCAGCGATTCGAACCTTTCTTACAGTGATCCCGTTTGGATTGTATTTCCGCAAGCTTCGGTTTCCAACACAGATCCACCCGTCGATTGGGGATCTGAATGAATTTAGAAGCCAAATTTACCGCGGACACGATTTTTGACACCCCCAAATCAATTGCTTGATATTTCCCATTATCCACATATGGTACCGCGGGGATATCATAATTCAATGAAACAAACCACCGCTCCTTAGAATCGCGAAAAATTTCGACTTGCTTTATTTTGGCATCAACAGGGACGGTTGAATTTAAGGAAAATTCGAGTTTAGTCTTGGAAGGATGTTTGTGGGAAAAGCCAATTGCATCCACTTTGTAGGTGAATCCGCTTTGATTATAGGTGAGAGTTTGAAAATATTTCCTCCCTTTGAATTTTGGGGGTCGTGCATTCTTATCCCCTCGTTTCCATAATCCAAAAAAGGACTTATAATTTGCATCCAGTTTCTTCAAAACACTTTGGAGAACCTTTGAATAGACCCATTTATATTCGGGATACTGCTTTTTAATTAAGGGTAATTGGTTTTGTTGATCCACGTAGTTGAGATACATCCGTTCCTCTTTGGGTAATCCGTTATTTCGTTTCCAATTCTCGATCCGATCATGAAGCGCAAAGTTGTAGATCAAGCGGCATTTCTCCGAAAGATTCCAGAGAAGGGTTATCTGTTCTTCGGTAGGAAAAATGCGAAGTTTCGCGGTCAGTATCATGATCGGCAGTTCTAGTAGTAAAAAAAGTATATAAACTCCCCACATAATGAATTCTTTCATTTGTCCTGAATTTCATCCACTCCTAAAAGATGAGGGTATTCTTACAAGGGATATGTTAAATAATATGCATTCTAACCTTCTAAGTAGGTTAACTTACCTAGGAAAGTTGATTTAAAGCTGCTAAACATCCATAAAAACAAGATACTTCATTCAAATTCCTTAGTGAAGCTATTTATCCTGTTTAGTTACTTTTTATTTTCTTTTTTCTTTAATCACCCTTTATACTTATTAGTATTATTCCTCAACCTTATTCTATTATCAATTTCTGCACAAAAGTTTAGAGAATCCATTAAATCTCTTAGATACTTTATTGTGGTAGTTATTATACTCTTTATTCTCTATACTCTTTTAAATAACAGAGGAAATCAGGACATTGTTACGAGAACGGGCATTCCGATCATAGGAACGATTCGAATCACATGGAATGCTTTAGTATTGAGTCTTATCACCTCATTTCAATTTCTAATTGTTGTTTACAGTTTCATATTATTCAATCTGTTAATAGATACAGACCAATTGATGCAATCCCTCATCAAATTGCGGTTACCTTTTACACTAGTTCTTTTAATTACTCTTTCTCTCAGATTTTTCCCTTTACTCCAAAAAGATCTAGAAACTATAACAGAGGTCCAAAAAGCCCGGGGATATGAGCTCGATAAGGGGAGATATTTCAAAAGATTACGAAGAAGAATGGTATTATTACTCCCATTATTAGCAAACTCGTTAGAAAGATCAATTCAAGTTTCCGAAGCGTTGGAAACAAGAGGATTTACTAAATCCAAAAAAAGAACTTATCTTTCAACTATTACATTCAGATTCCGTGATATTTTAAATTGCATTTTCGTGGTTGGATTTCTTGCGGGATTAATTTATGTGAAAATTCTGGGATTCGGGACATTTCAAATTTTTGATGACTTAACATTCCCAATTGTTAGCTATATTGATGGAATCATTATTGCTTCAATAGGTTTCATTGGAATTATCCAGATTCTCTTATTGCGAGGAGGAAGACGATCCCAGTGATTTCAATTCAAAACCTGTCTTTCCAATACAATAGGACAAAATTACCAGCCTTAAAAGAAATCAATCTGGAGATATATAAAGGTGAATTTGTTTTAGTAACCGGAATATCAGGTTGTGGCAAAACTACTTTAATTAGAGCAATTAATGGATTAATTCCTCATTTCTATGGTGGTGAAGTTGAAGGCAATGTTCAGATTAATGGATTGAATCCGTTCAATGAAGGACCAAGAAAAATGTCTGTCAATGTTGGAACTGTCTTTCAAAATTCAGAAAATCAACTTTTTATGAAAAATGTTGATTCAGAAATTGCATTTGGAATGGAAAATCTTGGATACTCACACGAGCATATGGAATCTCAAATCCATCAAGTTGCAGAAAAACTAGGATTTCATCATTTAATTGATAGAGAAATTTCTACTCTTTCTGGTGGAGAGAAACAAAAAGTTGCACTTGCTTCTATCCTCGTGATGGGTCCTGATATATTATTATTAGATGAACCTACTTCTGAATTAGACCCATTAGCTGCTAAAGAATTAATGGATTTTTTACGAACTCTAAACAAGCAAGTAAATAAAACTATTATTATCACAGAACATCGTCTGGAACGTGTGCTTGACTATGTTGATAGATTGATATTAATGAAAGATGGTGCGATATTTGCAGATTCTAACCCAAGAAATGTCTTTTCTTCAGTAGAGTATTCAGAATTATTTTCCCCCCCTCTAATTAGACTCTTTCAAGATTTGAAAACATATTATCCACTTACAGAAATTCCATTGAATTTGGTTGAAGCAAAAGAAAACATGTATAAAATCCTACAATCGTTGGATATAGTAAATAGATTAAATAAAAGCAGTGATTCTTTTCCGAATTCGCATCCGATTATGGAATTAAAGGACATTTGGTTCAAGTATCCGACCTCTTCTTCGTGGGTTCTTGAAAACGTGTCAATGAATATCTATCCTCGAGACTTCGTTGCCGTTATTGGGCAAAATGCTAGTGGAAAAACTACTTTGATGAAACAAATGAACGGATTGTTGAGACCACAGAAAGGTTCAATAAGTTATGAAGATCAGGATACGAAAGGAAAAAGTATTGCACAAATCTCCCGAAATGTCGGTTATATTTTTCAAAATCCCTCAATTCAGT
>JAEOTN010000388.1 GCA_016839865.1 Promethearchaeota archaeon
CACCTCCAACAGTGGGCGTATTCGTGCTCTATTTGCTCCTTGTGGAGTAATGTATTTTTCTTTTCTAAGATTTCAATTATCTCAGGATTAGCATCAATAACATTTGTTCCTTCGAAATGTCCACCATCCGAGGTGTAATTACCAGATATATCTACTGGGTTGAATATCGGGATATTATTGGCCGTTCCCACTTCGAAATCCTCAGGCCCATGACCTGGAGCGGAATGGACAAGTCCCGAACCCTCTCCCTCCAATACGTATTCGGAAGTGAGAACTACAGTGTGGACTTTGGGTTGTTCTTTTTCCAGTTCTGCTTGCATAGGCACTTCTTCTGCAAGGGGGTGGATATATCGTTTTCCCTCGAGTTCGCGACCAGGGAACCGTCTACCATAAGAGAATCCATCTTCTGCATTAAGTGGTAGTCCTAATTTATTTTGTAATAGATTGGTGGTAGCTGCAATTCCCATTATCCATGTTTCATCCTTAACACGCATTTCCACGTATTCTAACTCAGGATGAGCCATAATATTCGTATTTGCAACTAATGTCCAAGGAGTAGTTGTCCATATCACCAGAAATGTCTTTGGATCGTCCACAGTTTGGAATTTAACGAATATTGCATTATCGGTAATGTTTGCATATTCAAATTCATGCTTAGCCAAAGATGTCGCACATCGAGGACAACAGTTCATTGGCTTGAAATATTTATATAAATACCCTTTGTCGTAAGCTTGCTTGAGAGTCCACCAAACACCAGTTAAGTAACTTTGGTCATAAGTGATGTATGGGTTTTCCCAGTCCCAAAATGTGCAACCCAAACGCTTGAACTGCACATTCATTACTGGAATCATATCTTGTGCAAACTTCTTGCACTCCGCAATAAATTTATCTAAGCCGTAATCGATAATCTCTTGTTTGTTGTGAATACCCAAGTTTTTCTCGACGATTACTTCTACTGGTAGCCCGTGTGTATCATATCCAGGATTATCTGGAACTTTAAATCCTTTCATCCGTTTGTATCGAATTAAAAGGTCTTTTAATATCTTATTCCATGCGGTTCCAAGATGTACATCCCCCGTAGTATACGGTGGTCCATCTATGAAACGCCAAACACGTTTCTCCGGTTCTTGCGCTTTTACTAACTTATATATATTTTCGTCCTCCCACCACTTGAGTATTCTTTCCTCAAGCTTAAGAGAGTCGAATTTGCCTAGATTTTGCATTTTTTTTCACAACAAACAATTCTTCGACTGAATTTTTCGTCTTCAGTCAGTTTAAAGACATTTAGTATCTGATTTTAACTTTTTGTTAGAGAATGGTGATTTATCTTGATTTATCTCATCTATGTTTAAGTTAAGTGGATGTAATGAAAAAAAATGAAAAAAGTCCAATTTTGCAATATCGCCGATGAGTTTTTATAATCAAAAACACCTTTGATTGGTTAGTCGGAAAAAATCCGATTTCAAATATTAGAAATCATAAAACAGTGAAAAAATATGGTTGATTCAGTATATAAGTTTATAGAGCTTGTTGGCTCTTCGGATAAAGGGTTTGAAGATGCGGTAAAGAATGCAGTTGCCACTGCTGCGAAGTCCATAAGGGATTTAAGAATTGCAGAGGTAGTAAAGCTGGATACAAAAATTTTGAATAATGAGATCGTTACGTGGAGGGCCCGCGTCAAGTTATCGTTTAAATTTGAAGCGTAATCCTATAGGCATAATCTCTACCTTTATTCTTTTTTAATATCTCTCTAATTTTATTCATTTTTCCGTAATACCCTCTCATATTTTGTTTTCAAGTTGGACATTTTTAGGAAGAAAAGGATCTGATACTTAAACTGATTTTAAGTAAACCATAAAGCACGAGTTTGGTTATTTTTCTACGAAGATGGATAATGGACGATTGCTTCAAGAAGCCCAGCTTATTGCAGCAGAATTTAAATTTTTTATGGTTAAGGGTAATTTGGAACACTTATTCGGTTATATCTACGAATCCTCAGATGGAGAGACTAAATATCCTTTAGAAATCAAATACACCAGTGATTTTCCGAATTCTCCACCTGATATTATATTCCCACAAGCAATTCCCAATGTTCCCGATGAAATCGAGCTGCACACTTTGAACAATTGGACTTCTGAAAGTCATGTGGTGGATGCTGTTAGAGAATTAGCCGCTTTGATTAAAAAAAGCATAGAGGAAGCACCGAAAAAACACACTGAACCTGAAAAAGAGCCAGAACTCATACATCAAGAAACTATTGTGGAAGAAAACACTGCACCTGAACCTAAACCAGTTGAATCTCCTCCACCCACTGACGACCAATATTTGATGCCTGACACGACTCAATATCCCTACGAACAAGATGAGTATATTAATCCTGATGAGTTACCGCAATGGACGGAAGACGATCAGGTTCAACCACAATCGGATCTTGGAGAAGAGCAATATGTTATCCCAGATTCATCAGATCAATACATCACACCCGAACCTACGGATCCAAATCAATATTTGACTCCAGAGCCTACAACTCAACCAGAATCGACACCTACACCACCACCTACATCAGCTTATGAAGCTCCAGCAACCACAATTGCTGACTTAGGAGCAGATCCTGATGTGCAAGTTTCCACTGAAGCGGCAATAATCCAGCAAGAGTACGCAATTGATTATGTAGGTAAAGCTATGGGAATTGTGGAAGTATATTTGACAATTACAATTGAACAGACTTTTATCGTTCGCGTCGATTTTTCGAATTTCCCAAAACGACCCACTATAACGGTTCAAGACAACCTACGCAAGATTTTGGGAGATGTGAATTCAACTATAGAACTCCTTAAGAATTGGAACGAAAGACGACCCACACATGTGGTGGAAGTAATCCGAGAAATTGAGAATAAATTATGGTTTTTGAGTGATATCCAGCAAGAAATGAGAATGATTGCAGGAGAATACAAGAGTGAAATGATAGATGGATTGATCTCGAATCTCCGTGTCAGTTTATTTACTTACGGATTTAAGGAATACACTCTTGATCTTGAAATATCCAAGTATCCTGCACAACCTGCAATAGGTTTTTCTACGGAATTATCTGAAATTCTTCCGTTTTCTCCCGATGAATTAATGGCATATAAGAACTGGAAGAAAAAAGAAAGTCATGTTGTCGATATATTACGGGAGATCTCTTGGCTAGTTGATAAAGCTTCGCGAATCAGTTTTGAAATAGATTTGTTAAAAGGAGGAGCAAAAAAGGTTGACTACGATAAGACTACAGATAAATTTCTTGTTGAAATTGGAGGACAACTCAAAACTAAAGACCTCAATTTCAAGTTTGAAGTTTATATGCATGATGATTATCCTATTTCTGCTCCAGACTTCAAGTTGCTTTCAGAATTAGAGGAGTATGAAGATATTAAAAAGAAAATTAATGATCAAATTAGCTCTTTCACTTCCCAGTGGCATCCGTTTAATTATCTTATCGACTTATTCAACCAGATCTCAAAAACAATCTTTGCCGAATCAATTATCAGCTGTGTAATTTGTCATAAAATCGATTGTGTAACATGTGGTTTGAAAATATCATCTAGCACTGGAGATGAGCATGATCAATGCCAAACTCAGTGTCCAAGCTGTGAAAGGCTATACCATACCCACTGTTGGAATCAGACCATTATTTCATTCGGTAAATGCGGGTTCTGTTTACGACCACCACCAGAACATATGAAACCACAGATGTAGTTTTACTTTTTATCTTCTTCAACCGTAAATCTCGATAAGAGTTTCCTAAGTAGGGGACTGACAACCAAAGAAGTTGGTGTACCTACTAGAAAACCGATTCCAAATCCTTTTGCCCAGTCAAGAAAAAATGTAGGTACGAATCCCCGAATTGCCGTCATAGTAAATGACATAACCAATGTCATAAAAAACGCCATTAATATTGGGAATACAACTCCCATGAGCCATTGATTTTTATTCATACATGGTTTTCAGTACTACTACTAATAATGCTTCTGCTTATACCATAAGATTTTTAAGTTTTAGTTAACTAATAGTTAACAGGAGGTTATAAAAAAAATGACAGACGAAGATATTTTTGACTATATGAATAAGCGATTTAAGAAAATGTTTAAAGATTGGTCATTGTTTGGTGAAGATTTCGACGATATGTTTAAGAACTTGGATGAAACTTTCGAAATTCGCTCCCCCAAGACGAGGTTCAAAAATAAGGAGGGCAAGTCAAAATCCTACTCAATAAGCTACAAATATCAGACTGGGATGAAAGAACCTGAAATTCATGTATCAGGAGATGCTACTGAAAAGGATGTTGATCGCTTCTTGAGCGGTATACAAAAGAGATTTGGAAGCCATATGTTAGATCTCAGTGATAAAAAGCAAATTACTTTAGGATTAGGTTCCGGTAAAGAACAGGAAAACGACGGATACAAGACTCCGATGATGGATATTGTGAACGAGAATGAACATGTTGATTTAGTATTAGAAATGCCTGGAATTGGTGAGAAAGACCTAGTGATTGAAACCGAAGGTAAAAAAGTATTTATCACTGCGGAAAGTGGACAAAACAAGTACAAAAGAGAAGTAACTCTGGATTTCGAGCCAAAGAAAAAGATAAAAGCGCGTGAAAATCACGGTATTGTGACGATAACACTAAAGAAATAAAGTTCTTTATTTTATTTTTTTCGTTCTTTACTTTTATAAAATCCTTCAATAAGGGCTTTTCCAGATAGTTCCTCATCGCACACAATTTCTTCGATATCGATTCTCTTGAAATGTTTAACATTTTCGCTGTAACGGATATTAACGGTAATCCATGCGTCAGGATTTAAGTGTTGGAAAGTTGAACATAACATTAGTGCGTCAGCATCTTCCTTCATTACGATGACCGCTTGATC
The DNA here is from genome assembly GCA_016839865.1 of Promethearchaeota archaeon. The sequence continues at coordinate 4,908 of JAEOTN010000388.1, forward strand.
AGCAGATTCCGCATTTGCTTGACGTAATACTCGTTCCTCTAACGGATTACCAGCAATATATTCTATAATATCAGGGAGATCATAAGGTCTTTCTTCATCATCATGAATCAAAACGTAATCGTGATGAACCCCAATCTCACCAGATAAATTTTTGATTAAAAATCGCATTTTAGAGCCATACCCCAGTAGGAGTATATGATTATGAAATTTCACTGTCTTTTCCTCTCTTTTCATAAACCGTAAATAAACATTCTCAACAAATATGAGTGTTATTCCTAAACCAAGCCAAATTACAGCAGATGTTAGCCAATATGTTGCTACACTGGAAGGACCTACTAGCCCAGTCCCTGTATTCGTGATATAATCAGAAATCCAATAAAAACCTAAATAGAACGGAATTCCTTCAATCCATGAGTAAATCCCACCGAGTATTAAATTAAGTGCGAAAACTAGGAAGATAACCTTTATCATTCGGCTTCTTTTGATATATTTCCAAATGATCACCAATCTCTCATAGAATTTCGCCATTGAATCACGCTACACATTTATACGAGTTAGATACAATAGGTAGATTAGCCCTCAAATTATCTTTTATGGAATAATATACTTCGATAAACAGTTTAATTCATTTACGAGTTAATTTCGAGCTACATTTATTTTCTTTTTATACAGAAGTATTGCTATTATTCTGTGAGGATGAAAATCTATCGGGCTAATAAATTTAGGATATATCCCAACCAAATACAACAAGATTTCATAAATAAAACATTTGGTAATTGCAGATTTCTATGGAATATGATGTTGGACGAAAGAATACAAGTATATCAAAAAATGAAATCTACAAAGGAAGATTTATATACTCACAAATATTTGACTGAAAAACAATATAAACAAAAATTTACATTTCTGAAAGAAGTAGATAGTAGAGCATTACAATCATCAAGGGAGAATCTTATAATTGCCTATAAGAATTTTTTTCGTGGGCTAAGAAAGAATCAAAAAATTGGATTTCCAAAGTTTAAATCTAGAAAAAGTAAACAAAGCTATACGACATACAACATCAATAACAATATTAAGATAAATTTTGAAAAAAGAAAGTTAAAATTACCCAAAATAACGAGTTGGATAAAATTTCGAGATAATCGAAAATTCAGCGAAAATATCAAACAAGTCACTGTCTCGAAAACCAAGAGCAGAAAATATTTTGTATCAATTCTAATTGAAAAAGAGATTGATATTAAACAAAAACAAAATGTACAATTAGCGAAAATCGATGCATTTGACATGTCTACCAGAAAATTTCTTATTTCAATGAAAACCCAAATGAATAATCCACATTTTTATCGCAATGAAGAGAAGAACCTCAAGAGAATCCATCGTAGAGTCTCAAGAAAGGTGAAAGGATCAATAAATCAATCCAAATCAAATCTGAAATTAGCTCGTAAATATGAAAAAATTTTTAGAAGAAAATTAGATTGGGCACACAAAATCTGCAGAGAGATTGCAGAGAGAAATGACGTTGTAATATTAGAAAATTTATCCATTAAAGGAATGCAACAGTTTAATTCTGGATTGTCAAAATCTATAACTTTGGATTTTTCATGGAATCAATTTTTATCTATCTTAAAATACAAGATGATTGAAAGAGGTAATATTCTTTTATTAGTAAGTCGTTGGTTCCCTTCATCAAAAAGATGTTCTTATTGTGGATGGATAAATATCCACTTAAAAATATCTGAACGATGGTGGGTATGTCCAAAATGCAAAAAAAAACATGATAGAGACATCAATGCATCAAAAAATTTACTTATTGAAGGAATTAAACAATTGAGAAATCAAAAAATCAGAGTAATCTCTACCGTGGGACTCACGGGAAGTCACGCTTGGGGAGATGACATTAGACTTTCTTTTGGAAAGCAGTCGTCTATGAACCAAGAAATTTCTATTAATTAACAGAAATAGGTCAAGGAAGTCGAACTCCTATAGTTAGCAATAGGTTTGCATAGATTCGTTGTTCTCCAGTAGCGATAACCAAAGCCGTATCAGAGGACTTTACAAGGTCGTAGAATTCAAAACGCCCTCTATCGGTTAGTTTGATAGACTCCGGAAGTAAATTTTCGAATTCTTTAAAGATTGGAGGTCGAGATCTATCATCAGGTACCATAACTTCTGCTGCTTCTACTTCAATTGAATCTAATAAAGCTTCGAGTACTTGGGTAACTGTGCACAATCCGGGAGATAAATTTAGAAATACTATTGGAGTTGTGGACAGGGAACCAGTAGAAAACGGATAATTTCCGTCTGCGATTAAGATTTTAGAACCATGTCCAGCCTGCCCGAGAATCCCTAAAATCTCTGGATGCAATAATTTTCCTTTTAACATAATGGATATAGTTAGTAGAGGAATTAAAAATAGATTTAGTTTGGATTATCAGGTAGATTTTTTTTATCAGATAATTTCGTTTTTTTGTTCATTTGTGTCCTGAATAATGCCCACTGGGAATTAATATTTAAATTCTCTATATTTCCATCAAGTGTTACTAATTATGGGTCTAATTATTGAATTAAATACAGTTTTTATTGAAATCGACATTAGATTTATTAATATTGAACGTAATGTCATAAAATGTGAATTTTATTCGACTAGATGAAGATAGAAAATGACATCAATACATGATTTCAAAGTAGATGAAAATAAGATTTGGTTCACTGGAGGATATTGGCCATCTGGAGTCCCTCATCAAATATATGAATCTAAAGGTATTCAAATTGACCCTCTCTTTGAAGGGTTTATGCGATGTGCTACGGAACGTGATTTCTGGGATAAAGATATTTTCATTACTGTTTTAGGTCCTTATTTGGAAAGAATCACATTTCGAGAGGTTATAGATAAAGCGAAGCGATTTGGAACTTTTCTTCACAATTTGGGTATTAACAAAGGAGATGTAGTTGCAATTGATATACCAAATTCGATTAATTTTGTTATCGCTTACATGGGAGCATTGTATATCGGAGCTATTGTTGCTGGCATCAATCCAACATATATAAAATCAGAATTACTCCATGCACTAAATATTACGGACTCGAAAGTTCTTGTTATAGTGGATGGACTTTATAATAGGGGTTCGAACGAAATTTTGACTTCAACACGAGTGAAATACGTTGTCTCAACAAACTTGTTGGATTTTGTTACAGCTCCGGAACCGATTTTTAATGCATTAAGACAAAGCATCCCAGATCTACAGCATACTATACCTGATTCGACAGAATCTTATCAAGTATTCAGAATGAAGAAAGTAGTCTCTGAAAATTCGATCAAAGAAATAAAAGTCGAAATTGATCCATGGACTACTCCTGCAGCCTATTTAATGACAGGAGGTACAACTGGTTTGCCAAAAGCAGCCATGTTAAGTCACGCTAATCTTATAGTGAATTTATATCAGCAAACGGATTGGTGTAGATTGAAAACAGGTATGTTGAATGTTGGAATTGTACCATTGTTTCACAGTTTTGGATTGGGATCGGTTATGGATGCATCGTTATATCTTGGGATGGTATCAATTTTGTTCCCAAAACCGCCATCTGCAAAGGAGCTTTGCGAAACTATTAACAAAATTGAAGCCCCTTATGGAATGATATATGCAGGAGTTGAAGTCCTCTTTAAACGATTGAATGATTTTGTAGAAGAATTGGGGGAAAAAGAATTCAAAACGAAATACAACATCCATGAAAAACTAAATTTTGCTAGTCAAGGTGCGAGTCCTTTACACGATTATATCCGAGTCCCCTTTGAACGAGTATTTTGCCCGATACGAACTGGATTGGGTTTAACTGAATGTTCTCCAGTAATTACATCCACACCATTTTGGGGTCCTAATAAATCAGGAAAAGTAGGTTTGCCAATCCCTGGAACGGATATTGCTATATTTGACAAAGAAAACTTTGATTTGGG
>JAEOTN010000389.1 GCA_016839865.1 Promethearchaeota archaeon
CATCATTTGCGAGTTCTTTTAAAAGGGGTAATAAGTCCTCGTTTTTTGTATTAGCATAAATCTGACCTAGGCTAACTGTTGCACAATATGCTAAAAATGCCTTAGGATCGTTTACTTCTGCTTTATCCTCAGATATTTTAACCCACTCTTTCACTAATGCTAGATTTTCATTAATATCTGCAAAAGCATGCATTAACTCTAGATTTGCGCGACGTCCTGGTAGATTAGAATGATGAAGAAGAAATTCTTGAAGTTTTCTAGGATCATTGAGAATTGGTTTTAGAATGGTTTTTAGTTCTTCTCGTTTTCCCATATACCACCATTAGAACCGACAAATAAAAATGAAAACAGAGTAGTAAAAAAAAAGTAAGGAATGGTTTTACCATATCTTTTCGAAATCATCACTATACATTTTATCTCCTTCTTTCACATCATATACCTTATGAAACGGAGGGAAATGGGACAATGCTCCATTAACTCTCCAATGTGCTGGAGTGTGGGGATCAGTTTGTATTTGCATATCTATAAGTTCTGGTCTATAATTACTGCGCCAAATCCGTCCATAAGATAGAAGGAACTCTTTATCTAACGCAAGCTTATCAGCTCCTAGCTCGGGATGATCTGCAATATGGTGTTGCAGAGCGTCATAGCTTGTCAACAATCCACCCATATCAGCGATATTTTCTCCCAAGGTTAATTTACCGTTGATATTTTTGCCATTAACCTTGTAAGTGTTGAATTTTTCTTCATAGTATTTAGTTTTTGTGTTGAATTTCGACAGATCTTCCTCGGTCCACCAATTTTTAAGTTCTCCCTTGTGATTGAACTTGCTCCCATTGTTGTCATACGAATGCGTCATTTCATGCCCGATAACCACACCTATGGCACCGTAGTTAATAGGATCGTTAGCATTAGGATCAAAGAAGGGAAATTGGAGAATACCCGCCGGGAAAACAATCTCATTTTTTATCGGATGGAAGAATGCATTAATAGTGTGGGGATGGAGAAACCATTCATCTGGATCGGTAGGTTTGAATAACTTATTCATTTCAGTTTGAAAATCAAAAGCATTGCTGGCAATCACGTTTTCTATGAATACCTTATCAATACTGGTATCTAATGAGCTGAAATCTGGCCATTTATCGGGATATCCAATTTTTGCTCTAAATGCTTCGTGTTTTAACATAGCTATTTTCTTTGTCTCTTCTGTCATCCACTCAAGGTTGAGTACTCTTTGTTTCAAGGCTTTCTGCAAATTCCCAACTAATTCCAGCATTTTTGCTTTAGATTCAGGTGGAAAATACCGTTGCTGGTACAATTTTCCCAAAATGGTACCGATTTTGTGACTATAGATATTAATGAATGCTAACACACGTTTCCATCGAGGTCTCATAGTTTTCTGTCCAGCAAGGGTCTTTCTGTAGAAGTTAAAAAATTGATCTTCAAACGCTTTAGGTAAGTAGGGAGAAAAACCAGCCAGTAACTTAAATTTTAGAAAAGTCTTCCATCGCTCTAATCCTAAATTTGTAACTAACTTTTCTAGTTGTTGATAAAACTCTTTTTTATCCGTGCTAAAGTATGGTACATCTCGTTTTACCGTTATTTTGAAAAAGTCTTTCCAATTCAATGAAGGTGTCCAATCTTGGAGAGTTTGAAATTGGGTTTTATGGAAATATTGTTCAGGATCATGTTTCTCAAAATTCTTCAGTGTTACTTCTGCTAATTCGGTTTCAATTGCAAATATCTCTATGGCATGCTTAGCAGCATCTTCTTCAGAATCACCAGCGGCTATGAGGATATTTTTAATGAAACCTTGATATTGTTTACGAATCTCTTCCCGATCCTCTTGAAAGTAGTAATCTCGATCAGGTAAACCTAAACCCGATGTAGTGATATATGGGATCACAAGTCCCGGATTATCTGCATCAGCTTCAGCTTCCATATCAAATAATGAATTAATTCCATTAGCTTGTAATGTGCCAATTAATTTCATTAGATCCCGTTTATCAGTCAATTGGTCAATTTTTTCTAAAATTGGTTGTAGGGGAGTTATACCTGCTTGCTCAATACGTTCTTCATCCAGTCCAGATTGATAAAAATCAATGACCTTTCGTAACTCAGGATCATCAGTTTTTTCTTCCAATAATCCTTTTAGTTTATCTCGGGTTTCATCAATTAAAATGCTAAATGCACCCCACGAAGCTTGGTCATCTGGAATCGGATTCGCTTTTTTCCATTTTCCATTCACGTAGTTATCAAAATCGTCTTGAGGTCGGATGGTTTCATCCACATCAAATTCGTTTACATTCATTTCGTATTTCTCCATTGGTTCTAAAAATCGGTAATTAATGACATTTTTAACAATACGTGCAATAAAAGCAGATCGTTTATGGGATCTTGAATGGAAAACTTCTTCACTTTTAAAAAGATTTAAGTGAAACATCGACGAATATTCATAGAACAATAAAGGGTGAATTTCTTTGTCATGGAAAAAATATATTAATATATGGAATGTCCTCCTTCTTGCACTTACGGTATCTCTAGGGTTTTTTGGGATGAGATGGTTAAATGCACAAGCTCCTATTGGCGTTCCTGAAGAGTATCAGAACATAGATTTGGATTATCCTACCTATGAACCTAATTCGACTTTACACATTGATCATACAAATGTCGATAGTCTACCAGGAAACGGCACTTCAAGTAATCCATACATCTTAGAAGACGGATTATTCACGGAATATTCTGAGGATCAGGGGGAAGTTACACTGACGATCTATAATGTTAGTCATTTGGAAATACGCAGTATAAGATTGGAAGGTCCAGCCGCTTATTACAATAGAGATGGTTTAGTTATTTCTGACTGTGATAATATCACGATAAAAGACAGCTTTTTCATGAATTATGATGATGCGGTCCGAATAGAAGATTGTGGAGATGTTCTGTTTACTAATAATACTTTGTATCACAGTACAAATGGTGTATTTGTTGATCAATGTGAAGGTTCTATGGTTGTTTCAGAAAATTTCGCTGTGAGTAATGGATTTGGGATTTATATTTCCCAAACAGACAATACAATGGTACTTAATAATACTATTGTCGGGAGTGGAGAACATGCAATTAATTTCATAATCACGGATCATGGTCAAATTAGTGGGAATAATATATTGTATAATCAAGATGCTGGTGCAGTATTTTTAGATCCCGATAGCGGTTTTAATACCGTTAGTTACAATACCATAACAGATTGTGTTGGTTATTGGTTTAGTGAGGGAACAGAAGGAGATAATACGGTTCAAAATAATACAGTGACATACTCTAAAAAAACTCTCGGACTGATTATTCTTGCTTCTGGTGGAGTACCAGCTCTCACTCTGATTGGTCTCTTAATAAGAGCTGCTGTAAAGCAAAGATCTGTCACTAAACATTTCAAGAAAACCAAAAAAGAAGGAGAATTTTGGGTGTTCTTCAGTTATGCCACTGTAAACTCGAAAATGTATCGGATACCAGAATTAGCCAAACGACTGGAAATCTATGAAGATATCAACGAAGTTTTCTATTGGGAAGACAAAATGACTGATGACATATTTGAGTATATGGAAAAATATATCAAAGATTGTGATGTAATTCTATTGTTCTGTTCTCAAGATGCATTAGCTTCTGAAGCAGTTAAGAAAGAATGGATGTCATCCCTAAAGATTGAAAAGAAAATCATTCCAATTTTCAAGGATCCAATGGATATTCCTGCATTACTCACAACAAAACTCGGAGTACAGTATGATCCGGAGAATTTCGATAAATTTGTGAATGATGTGTATGAACTGATCAAAAAGAAAACTCAAATTGGATAAAAATCCATTTTATTTCTTATTTTCTGTCTCGTTACATTAATAAGAGCAGTTTGAGGAAATATTCTAGATCCATGAATGATTAGGATAAAATATCTCATCTCCAAATCCTTCGATATAAGTTATTTTCGTATTCAAGCGATATGATTTAGAGTTAAGTTTTTGATTTTATCATAAAGTTCTGATTGCTTCGTTTTTAGAGTTCCATTTATTTCAGAAAGCTTTAATTCCAATTCAATAATTCGCAGTTCGTTTAAAATAATCAATAAGTCTTCAGGTGTCATTTGAGAAGAGATCACACTATCAATCTGAGTTAACGTCTCCAGAATTTTTTGTTTATTCTCTTCCTTTGGAATTCTTGCAAATGAAGACATCCAACTTAGCGCAATTATAAGTAAATATATGATAATACAACCAATTCCACTCAGAAATACAATCCCAACGCTTAATACTAGAACTGTATCCAAAGTAACACTAACTACTGTGTTATAATTTTCTATATTATCAATAATTATGACACCCACAATACAACAAGATACTAATACTATTCCGCTTACGAACCACCAGAATCTCTTTTTGATCGATATTTTTGACGATTTCATTTTCTCCTCAACTCGTCCCATCTAAAGAAATGTCATAAGTAAAAATATACTTATCGATTTGGGGAGATATCATGTTTTGGGAAACACGAATAAAATCAATTTTGACTATTCTCTACCAGGATAGAGTATTTTCTTGAACGGCCAGCTTATGTGTATCCACTCTTTAACGCTCCGAAAGAGTATATCATCCAACCCTTTATCATACTCACTTTGTCGCACCCACATATTTGCATAAGCGTCACCATCGAGATCTTGTGAGTCCGGAATGGGGTTGATATACAAACATCCTAGAACTCGACTTTCATCTAGAGCAATGACAGTATATGCAAACGCTTTTCGATCAAGAAATTCCTGTTGGTGGCGTTCTAAATCTGCACGATTTTCTTCTATGGTAAAACCTTCCCTAGGCCAAGGACCACCAAACATATTGTGAAGTAAATCTCTACTTTCAATAACTGCTTCATAGTCTTTTTGAGTATCTTCAACCGATAACATTCGTAATCGAAAGTGATCAGTCTCCATCACAGTAGGTATTACAAAATTGGGAGGAACAAATGGTGTAGGTGTCATTAATAATCGTACTCATATTCTCCTATTTTATATTTTTGTGTTAGATTTTCATCTGGAAGTGGTTTACGCACTTCTATCAGATTTAAAACCGTATATCCATGCTTCTTCAGAAAAGAAATGCTCCGATGGTTGTTTGGATGTACCCAATTATACATAGTATGACCTCCCAACTCTATGGCGTGTTTCTCTGCTCGCAAATACAAAGCAGAACCAACCCCTTTTTGTCGTTCTTCTGGAATAACATAAAGTAACTCGTTCCAAACGACATCCTCATCTACGCGACACACGGTAAATCCAAACAGTTCATGTTTTTCATCAGTTGCGATGTAGATAGGAAAATTGTGTGCTAGATAGTAGTCCAACTCTTCTTTTGCAGCTTCTAGATTTAGATTTTTCTTTCTATTCTTTAATTCAGCTAATGCAATTCTGTTTTGAGCAAGTAACTGCACAAGTTGGTCTTTAAAATTTGGTTCATAGGATAAAATTTTCATTATGTCTGAAAAATAGAAGGTTCACTTGATTAATTTTGGTTTAATAGGCAGATCAGCGCTTAAGCGATAGTGTTAAATAAAACTTTGAGGATTTTAGGGTATGATTTACAAAGAGGGAAAAGTTTCTGATACTACATTCTTATTTGATGTGGGGCTCAAAGGAGTGAAGGGAGTGTCAGGACTTTACTATATTGAATCTGACGAAAAAACTTGCGTTATTGATTCAGGGACTCCAAAAGGAGCGAAGAGATTCCTAAAAAAAATAAAGGAAAGGGGAAAATCCTTGCCAGATTATGTTCTTCTAACTCATGCACATTGGGATCATACTCAAGGAGTTCCCATGTTTCGCAAAAAGAATTCGTCAATTCAGGTGTTTGCTTCGGAAAAATCGATCGATCTACTTGCAGATCAGTCCTTCAATAAGGCGTTCGATAAGGTTCCTATGAAAAATATTTTTAACGTAGATCCGCTAAAGGAAGGAGATATTATTGATCTTGGAACCACCAAGCTACGAGTGGTAGAGATCCCTGGACATACGTACGATCATATTGGTTATTATGATGAAATCAGTAAAAATATGTTTGCAGGAGATTCTATCGGTATCAGAGTAGGTGATAGAGCATATATTCCTCCTTGCATGCCACCGTTCTGGGATGAAAAAGCCTATTATGCTACTTTAGAGAAACTGAAAGGTATGAATATAGAGAATTTATGTTTGGCGCATTTTGGTCATGTACCGCGGATTGAGATCCATGAATTTCTCGATGAAATGAGAAAATTTTACGACATCTCAAAAAGTGTCATATCTAAAGTCATAAACAATCCGGATTTGGAACCTAAGTTAACTAAAATGATCATGGAAGAATTGGATCTTGAAATTCCAAAATTGGAAACATTTGGGAAAAAGATACCAATGATTTTAGGAGTGGTAAATCTCTTCAGAAAATTAAGAAGTAAACCGCCTGTCCATGTAGGACATATTATGACTCCTACTTTTGTAGAACATGCATTACACGGTTACAAAATGTCTCTGGAATAAGAACAAATGCATTGAGTATTTTCCATGATCTTTTTTCCTATCAATAATTATTGAGTATAATGTCTTTTTGGCAAGTATTCACAGTAACGTTTCTAATTGGTTTAGGTGGAGCCATGTCCCCCGGACCCTTGCTAACTTATTCCATTATTAAATCAGTAGAGGCGAAAAAAAAGGCATTTTTAGTGGGTCTTTTTATCAGTACGGGGCACACACTCATCGAACTCGTGTTGATTTTGGTTCTTATGCTTGGTTTAGGTTTGATTCTTTCCTATCCGATAGTGTTAATCATAATTGGAGTCCTGGGTGGAGGTATTTTGATATTTTTCGGTATCCAGATCATCATAGATATTCGTAAGGAAAAAATCGATATGTCTTTTTTAGAATCCACCAAGGAAGCGACTGAATCACCTTCGGAGACCTCAAAGGGAAGATTATACAAAACACATCCAATTATTGGAAGTATCGTGTTTCTTATGGCAAATCCGTATTGGTGGCTTTGGTGGAGTACCGCAGGGTTATCAATCATTCTTGATAATTCAGTGAGTTTTCAAGATTTACCTGCCTTTTTTGGTTTGATTGTTGGAAAAGAACTAGGCGTATATCTCTGGTATACGTTTATCTCTACTGCAGTTGGATTATCCAGTAAATTTATTACAAAAAAAGTCTATATCGGGATTTTGATTGTATGTGCGCTCTTTATGCTAGGATATGGGATATATCTCATCATCTCTCCCCTAGTTATGCTTGTTTAATATAAAAAAAATGGAGATTTAAGGCAATTAACAATTTAAAACCATAATTGCGCTGGATTCTGGACATACAATATTAGAGATCATTTAATTAATTCTTTGAAATCATTATTCTCGCGCAAATTTTTGAAATCTTCATCCTTGCGCGCGTGATCTTTGTATTCTTCATTACCTTCAATTACTTTTTTCAACCATTTCAAACTTTTTTCAGAATCATTAAGAGTGGCGTATACGCAGGCTAGATTATACATTGCATTGATATCTGTTTCATCCATCGCAACAACCTTTTCAAAAACTTCACGAGCTTCATCTAGTTTGTTCTGATAGAGATAACAATAACCTAACATAGTCCAACCTTCCCCGTTGTCAGGCATCTTTTGAGTGATTTCCTTTAGAGGGACCATGCACTCATCATATTTTTTCTGCTGGAATAAATCATGCACCTGACTGAATTTCTCATCTAGTTTATCTGCATCGGATCGAACTTTCCCTACCGGTGCAGTATATAATGAAATCTCATCATATCCATCAATCTGGAGGAATTCGTCGAGTTGATCTTGACTATATGCAACCACAGCGCATGTTCCCGCTGGAATTGCTTCACATGCGAGATATAAATTTTGGCAGATATGCCCTACTGATATGAGAATATCTTTAAGTGAGTCTCGACCGTATTTCCATTCCGTTCGAGCTGGACGTGCAGTCCAGATAAATACAACAGCACAATGATCCACGAGTCTCTGTCCATGCAAAAGATTTCGAACGGTTTTCATGATATCAGGATCTTTCTCGATTATGGGGAATAATTTATGTTCAATTGGTAAGTAACGATACAATCCCGGTTCAACACCAGTGATGTGTTGGATTGCCAGGTAGGTTTCAATTGGATGCAAGGCACCACCTGATGGAACTGTTCGTTTGGAATTAACACCATTTGGTAACACTTTCTTGATACCTTGAGTACACCATAGCAGAAATGACAATTCTTCCAAATTTAATGGATCTCCCGTAAAGAAACGCCGACTTACGCGGTTATTAATAGCATCAGCTAACATGGTTTTTTTTCCAAGAGAAATTTTAGAAGGAGGGACCAAATCGATTAATTTAGCTTCTTTAGGATACGGTTTTTGAATAGAGGGGGCTTCCAATCCTTTCACTCTAGCCGCTGGTTCGGTTTCAATAAAATTCTTTAAATGTTTACGGTATTCCATTACTTTTTCTTCTTGATCGCTCATAATAATCATCAAAATGTGAGTCTTGTATGGTTAGAGATCTAGATTCTTTATTATTTGAAAGTATGGTTTTTGTAAGTTGATCACTATTTGTGTATGTGAAATGGTTCCAATCAATATTGATCTAAAAATAAACCAAAAACTTGTCTTCGTAATAGGCAAACAAGGGTAGACTGAACATTGTTTTTTGATGAGTGACCGATCATTTTATATTTGTAGAATATAACCAATGTTGGGTCGAAAAACCAAATCTGACCTCCCGGTGTAAGAAAATCAGTAGGATGCTACCGCAATGAAATTAAGGAAATTACGCGTGGGCATTCCGCATGCGTTGTTATTCTATAAGTACTCAGATCTTTGGATCACTTTTTTTAAGCAACTTGGAGCCGATGTGCTCATTTCTCCGATCACTACAAAA
>JAEOTN010000390.1 GCA_016839865.1 Promethearchaeota archaeon
CTGTATTTTTTGAGATAAAAAAAATTTGTGGTTCATTAAGATCTGGAAGTGCCACAATTTGGACATTTTTCTGTGTCTAGATCGCTAAGTTCTATACCACAAAATTTGCAGTATACACGTGGTTTTGGAAGATTTTGGGTCTTTTTTTCCACGGGGGGAACATATTCAACGTATTCTCCCTCTGGATCCATAATTGTCGGTTCAGATCGAATAACTTTCCCACCAATGAGAGAAGGATCATAGGAATTAGGATCTCCGTTTCGAAAAGGAGGATGGTGATAACTGATCATGTCACTCACTTCAGAATAACAAATCGGGCATCGATTTTCTTCAGTTAATCCATAAATGATTAAATATATCAATCCAGGAATAACAAAAATAAATAACAGGATTAATAATACCATATTTGGTTTTGGGCGTACAGGGAACACGTTTCTTTGACAGTGCTCGCATAGTTTTCTATCATGTTGATTTTGTACCATTTATTTCTCCCATTTTTATAATTCAGTTCCACAAAATTCACAATATTTCGCTGATGAATCAATTTTTGCCCCACAGTTCGAACAATAATTGAGATCTTCATTAGGAGAGGATACAGAACTAGCTGAAGTACCAGGTTGAGATTGACCATAAAGGTCTGGAGCACTCGAACTTTCCTTTTGTCCAGTGTATGGCTCAGTTGGTTGAGAACAGAATACGCATCTATCTTCAGGTTTGCCGAAATAAATAATCAAATAAATAATGAAACCAATTCCTCCAGTACAACAAAATAAAATGATTGCTAATCCAACATCCATTTCTCCTCGTGTTGTTCGAACAACTTTTTTACAATTCGGACAATAGGAGTTTGTCGCTGAAATAGATATTTTTATTCACCAAGGAAAATAACGCAATTTTCGTATTTAAATTAAGGTAGGATTCAGTGTTAGCATTTCATTCTGCACTATTTGCATGATATTTCGTAAGCTTCCAATGAAGTTGAACCATTTTTGAGAGAATTTTCATAGTTCTACGTAAATCATAAACTACTGGAATGTAAGTATCTGAATTCACTTGTTCAAATTCTTCTGAGAATACGCGTTTTTTCTCCCCAAAACCACCAAATAACTGAACAATTATCGGAATACCAGGATATTTTTTCCTTAAGGAACGAAAATATGAATAATCCACTCCCGTACGTCTACCTCCAATATTACAGATAAGCACAAAATCATAGCACCCCGCACTTAGAAATGACTCTAATACCACATTATATGATTCTAACCTATATTGCTCTATTGAAGCCCAAATATCTAGTGGGTGGGAAATTTCAGCCCAATCAGGGAAAACTTTTTGAATTTTTTGTTTAGTTTTTTGTGGAAGTTTATTAACAGAAAACTTATACTCCTCTCCAAGATCTGCAAGCAATACACATCCAGCACCTGAAATTGAGATCAATCCTGCTGAATTACCCCGCGGAAGAGGAAGATTGGCAGCAAATTTACACGCTTGGATAAATTCTCGTAAATCATCTACTTGAATGATTCCTAACTGAGAACACATTGCATGGATAATGTCAGAATTCCCTGCAATGGATTGGGTGTGACTTAGTATTGCGTGTTTACCAATTTCCGAGGTCCCAGGCTTTAGTAGGATCAAGATTTTATTCTTTTCATAAATCGCTTTTTTACAGAGATTAAAGAACCTAGAACCTTCTACAATACTTTCCAAGTACATTGCAATTACTTTTGTATGGGGGTCCTCAATAATGGCCTCAAGCATGTCACTTTCATTAATATCTATTTTATTTCCAATTGCACAAATCTTCGAGATACTGATATCTTTGTGTTCAATAAAATCGATAAGATAAGCACTAACCATTAATCCCGTTTGAGCAATTATAGAAACTGAATCTTTACCAAATGGCGGATATTCTTCAGTTGTCATAATTGCTGTGAAGAATTTGTTCTTATTATTGAAGACACCTAATCCATTTGGACCAATAATTCTTGTTTTATTCCCTTGTTGTCTTAATGCATCCCGGATTTTGACAGTATTCTTCGCTACTTCTTCTTTATTTAATCCAACATTTCCTGAGCCGATTATAATACCCTTTACTCCAAAGTTAATGCATTCTAAAACAACCTGAGTAACAAATGGGACAGGTAAACTGATAATGACTAAGTCTACTTGACCCTTAATATCATCTGGTAATTCCTCAAATTTCTTCTTGCAGGGAATTCCATGGACTTCATCGACTTTTGGATGAATAACATACAAATTTTTGGGATTATAAGATTTCATATTCATAGCAATAAAATATCCACTTTTACCAGACTTCCGACTAATCCCATATAAAACAATATTTTGTGGTTGAAAGTAGAAATCGAGGTTCAAAGACATTAGATTAAACTCAATCCCAAAGTAAAAAAAAGATTCCTACAAGAAAGGGTGTATGGGTTGGAAAAAAGTGCTGTTCCTTTGGAATATCCGCAAAGAACTCATGGAATATATAGCGGGTCACTTGAAAAATATTCCTGGTTTAGAATTGCAGTTTACGAAAAATGTTGAGGAAGATTTCACCCCCAATTCTCCGCATGTTCGAGAAGCAGATATCATCATTGGATGGCGTCCCACTTTGGAACTACTCCAAGCTGCATATAACCTGAAACTTTTCATAAATCCAGGGGTGGGAGTCCAACATCTTATTGAAATGTTTCGCGAAATCACCAAAACTCGAAATATTACTCTCATTAACGGACATGGAAACACATACTTCACAGCTCAATCAGCCATTGCCTTCCTCCTATCTCTAATGAACAAAGTTATTCCACATCACAACGCCATGAAGGAAGGAAAATGGAGATTAGGAGATGAATTTGCCAAGAATATACCATTACGTGAGAGAACCGTGGGATTACTCGGGTACGGAGCTATAAATTCAAAGATCCACAAATTTTTGAGCGGTTTCAATGTTAAGTTTGCTTCACTGAGAACTTCCTGGAAAGGATTAAAGGATTTTCCTACTCCTCTGAAAAAATTCACTCCCAGCAAACTTCATGCATTTTTGGAATATGTGGATACTTTGTTTGTTGCAGTACCGTTAACCAAATTGACTAGAAATTTGATTGATACACAAGAACTTAAGATTTTAACCAAGAATAAGGCTGCATTACTTGTAAATATAAGCCGAGGGGCAGTAGTAAACGAAGAAGCATTATATTTAAGCTTGAAAAAGAAGGAATTGACAGGAGCAGCAATAGATGTTTGGTATGAATATAAACCTGAACCAGATTCAGAAGGACGAAAATTTCCGTTTCAATTCCCCTTCCATTTATTGGATAATATTGTAATGTCTCCCCATCGCGCAGCCTCTCCCTTTGATGATCTGCAACGATGGAATGAAGTCATTGAAAATATCAAACGATTCTGCACAGGAAGAACTGATTTCTTAAACATTGTTGATTTAGAAAGAGAATATTAAAAAAAGTTAGTTAGGTGCTTTAGATTCCAAAGCTTGGAGTAAAGGAACTTTCTTACCCGATAGAATGGCTAATAAGGCACCACCGCCTGTAGATACAGTGATTTTTCCTTTGCTGCCCGAAATTTCTGCTGCAGTACCCATATCACCGCCTCCAATAACACAGAATGCATCAGACTCATTCATTGCATCGATTAGAGTGTAGGTTCCTTTTTGGAAAACCTCTTCCTCAAAGATTCCGGGTGGACCATTGGCAACGACTGTTTTGGCAGATTTGATGATTTCAGCATATTTTTTCTGAGTCTTCTCACCAATATCCCCAATCATCACTGGAACAACATTGATATTTTCGATAGAATGTTCTTCTCGGATACCATTATTGTCTGTCGCTATATCTACTGGGAGTTCTACTTTATCTTTGTATTTTGACAATACTTCCAGAATCTCATTTTTTAATTCATCAGCGTATTTTTTCACCAATTTCGTGTCAATTTCGGCGAGCTTTACGCCTTTTGCAATCAACATCATGGATGCTGTCAATCCAGCAATTAGAACTTTATCAACTTTACCACTTTCTAGATTGTATTTCAAAGCTTTGAATTTATCATCTGCTTTAGCTCCTCCTACGAGCATTACCGAGGGATGTTCAGGTGTTAGTAGCTTGTTGACCATATCAAGTTCTTTCTTTACTAATGGACCACCGATAAGTGTAGGCCATCCAATAAGAGAAGGTTGAGCTCGATGGGCTGCTCCAAATGCATCATTGATGAAAAAATCAAAATACGGAGATAGAGTTGTGATCAGCTCCGTTTGTTCGGCTTCTTCTATAGAACTTTGTTTATTTTCTCGCTCCCATCCTCGAATGTTATCTAACACTAAAATATTACCGGGCTGCAATTCTTTTATAGCCTCAATGGCTTTTTCTCCAAAAATGTCCTCTACGAAACTAACACGACCAGGTAAATATGAATCCAATTTATCAGCATGAAGTTTTAGTGGAGTAAAGTCCTTCTTTCCTGGACGGCTTTGATGTGCTACTAAAACGACTGATGATTCTTTTAACGCTTCTAAAGTTGGTAAAATAGCGCGAATTCGAGGATCCTTTCGTATCTCATTTTTCTCCAAGTCGATACTGGAATTAATATCCACGCGAAGTAGTACCTTCTTACCCGTTAAGTCAAAATCTTCAATACTTTTGAACATTACTTCTGGTATTTTAACTCACCTAATTCTTAAGAGTCTTTAGAGCTTCACGAATCATCTGATTAGTATAACCAACCTCGTTGTCATACCATGCAAAAAGTTTAACCAGCGTCCCACCAACAACCTTTGTCATTCGTAAATCGACGATTGATGCATGTGGGTCACCAACAATATCAGAAGATACAATTTCATCTTCAGTCACGCCCAAAATTCCCTTATACCGTTTTGTTTCTGATTCTTCACGGAAAATATTTTGAAGCTCTTCAATTGTAGTTTCTCGTTTTGTGACGATCACAATATCAGAAATTGATCCAACTGGTATTGGTGCTCGAACTGCTACACCATCAAATTTACCGACTAATGCTGGTAATGCTTTAGTAGTTGCAATTGCAGCACCTGTAGTGGTGGGTACGAAATTTGCAGCTGCTGCACGACCACGGTGCATAGCTTTCTTGTTTGGACTATCTACAAGTGCTTGTGTTGAAGTGTATGCATGGATTGTAGTCATAATTGCTTTTTCTACACCAACTCGACGATCCATAACTTCCATTACAGGCGTGATAGAATTCGTAGTGCAAGATGCGCATGAGAAAATTACCGGTTTGCCTTCTGGGGTATTTACACCATGGACAACTGTAGGCATGTCGACAGATTTTGTTGGTGCGGATAGTACAACATATTTTGCCCCTGCTTCCACATGTTTTCGGAGATCTTCAGTTTTTGTGAATACTCCCGTGCACTCAAATACTAAATCTACATCAAGTTTTCCCCAAGGAAGTTGGGTGGGATCTCGTTCTGAATGGTATTCAATTTTTACACCATCTATAATTAAATGTGAGTCGTCATGTTCGACTTTTTTTTGATACCTTCCATAAACGGTATCATATTTCAAGAGATATTCTGCAGTTTTGATAGGAATAATATCATTTACCGCAACTAGTTCAAGATCTGGTGTATCCATTAAAACCTTGAAGGCAGCACGGCCAATTCGTCCTAATCCATTTATTGCTACTTTATGTGTCATTTTTTTAACCTTAAATTTGGTTTAAACGAATGTAATTTGTATAAAAAGGTTATAGGATCAAAGAAATAAAAAAGGTAGTCTTAAAATAATTCAACTAGAAGTTAGTGAAAATAAGCTAAAGAAAAAATTGATGAGGATTAATCCACACCGATTACTTCTAATTCACTGGAATTTAGCTGTTTTCGAAGGAATTCTTCCACTCCATTTTTGAGTGTCATCTGCGAGTGAGGGCAACCTCGACAATGTCCCATTAATCTTACGTACACTTTATCTTCTTTGACATCAACTAATTCGATATCTCCACCATCCCGCTGAAGAGCAGGTCGGATTTTGTCCAGATGTTCAGTTACTTGTTCTTTTGATATAGCCATAATATCATCCATTGTTAATAATAAAATCCTCAATGTGACGCAATTTTAAACCTTTATTATATTGGAATATAGGATTTGTAGGATTTGTGCTTAAATTATAATAAGTTGGTGGAGTATAGTACAATAAGAATTTTCTATCGAGGTATTTTGAGGTAAAATGAACGTTTCAGAGGTCGGAATAATATTAAATGGCATCAGCATACTCTATAAGCAATATTCCGTAGACCCGAAATTGGATAGACTTAGTAATGACCCAGAACTCCGAAACGCTTTGTTAGATGCAATTTTGAATATGAGTCGTGTAGTGCTTTCTCAAAACATCAGTACTCTAAAACTACGAGACTATAAACTTGTTCTTACAAGCCCATTCAAAGAAATAACCACCGAAACTCTTCAACAAACCCCTAATTTGATTTTTTATGGAATTGGAGACCAAAAAATCAATGCGAGTCTTGTTTTGGAATTACTTGAAAAAATTCAAACCAGATTTCTTCAAGAATATCCTGATGCCCATAAAGAATCCACAGTTGAAACATCGAAATTCTATGCGTTTCTTCCCGTTTTTGATGAAATTCTAGATGACCTTAAAGATACCCCAACTGAACGGTTCGATCATATTTTTTAAATACAAAAATATAGTGGTATAGTAATAGAATGAAGGTTATCTAAATGCAAAAAATACGTATGTTGTCTGATGATGAGTTAGAAATATTAAAAGAAAAAAGACGAGTGAATGATCGATTGGATAAGGTCGTTCAATTAGAAAACGACGAGTTACGAACTATTAAGGATTTCTCTAAATATTTGACAAGGATTAGTCGTGAAAAACAAAATCTCATCGAGGAAGAGGGAAAACTCTTGAAACTTTTAGAAATTGCCGTGAAAAATCCTGTAAGTGATGTTTCTCGTGAAGAGATAGATAATCTGAAAAAGAGTATAAGTAATTTAGAAAAAACTTCCTCCAATCAATTGGATCTTTCTGAAGCATTCAACGACCTTCATCAAACCATGAAGGAATTTTTGAATACAAAAAATGAGTATAAACGGGAATTAAGCCACTTAGTTTCATTACGAGAAAAATGGCAAAGTCATGTCTATTCTTATCTTAAAGCAGAAAATCGAATGGTGGCTGATAACAAGCTAGAGAAAAAACGAAGAGTTATTGCGGATCTGGATACAAAGATAAAACGCTCTCAAAGTACCGTCGATAGAAAGAAAGTCTGGCTAATAGATAATGTTAAAACGATTGATCGAGCATGGAATAAAGTACGAGAGAATATTCGGTATTTTGGCTGGTAGACTATTTTTCTAATATAGTTCCACCCAGATCAATTACTATTTTTTTAATTGTCGTCAAAACATCATCAATAATCTTGCGGCCATTTTCCAGATTGAAAGCAGTAACTGAAATTTCAATCGTTACTCCATATTCTGTCAAGGGATGTGTCTTTATCCAGATTTTTGGATTTTTTTTCTGTAACTTTGTAATATACGGAGCTAATTGGGATTCACCAATATCTTTTAACCGAAATCCTTTCTCGATAAACTTCCCTTTTTTTTTAGCTAGGATTGGTTGGATAAATTCTCGAAACATTTTCTTTAGTTCGGAAGGTACACCAGGAAAGATGTAGATGGTTGACTCATTATGTCTTATTTTAATACCTGGTGCGACACCAATTGGATTAGGGAGAGCTATAGATCCTACTGGAATATATGCCATTTTTTCGCGTTCCTTGGTCATTTCCCGCAATTTTAATATTCCTTTGTCATATGCTCGTTCATATACTTTTTTGATGAGACCATATACATTTTTATCAAGCTCGATTTCCAGCTTCAACCCTTTTGCGATACTCTCAATAGTAATATCATCAAAAGTGGGACCAATACCACCTGAAGTGATAATCAATTCAGGTTTCCGTTTAAGAATTTCTCGGATTGCTTTCGAAATCTCCTTTTTTTCATCACCAATACTGGTAATCCGAGTCAATTTGTGTCCGTATTTTGCTATTCGCTTCGCCATCCAATTAGAATTGGTATCTTGGAATTTCCCAATAAGGATTTCATTGCCGATAACTAAAATCTCAACTTGCATGGTATAATAGCTTGAAAGAAACTAGATCAGATAAATATGACACACAAAAAACCACAAAAAATCAAGATTTTTCATGAATATTTTCTTCAGTTTGCGATAAAACCTTAATAATATGAAAAAAGAATGAAATTCATTCATATGGAGTGAATTATAATGGCAATCGAATTAACAGAATTCCAATTGGAAATCTTAAAATTTATTTTAACTTTAGTTTCTAGCGGAGTAGTTTTACTTTTAACTTATGGAGTAGGACAATCTCTCTCTGCAAAATGGTCAATCCGGCAGAAGAGACGAGAGTTACAATTATCCGCAGCAAATACTTTTGATCAGCTTTATGGAGAGTTTTTCAAAATTTGGAAATTATGGAAAAACTTTAAGAAAGAACGGATAGAGAGTAAGGGCGTTTCCCAGTGGGATTTATTGGCTGATATTTGTGAAGCTGAAGCCCAGATGGAAGGTATTTTAGTCAAAATTGCTTCTGAGTTTATATTAACGGATGAAGATATAATTATCTTGGGACGTTTTCGACAAGCATATCAAACATTGCGTGAATATATTCGAGAAGATAAACCTTTTACATGGAATCACCCGTATCACCCACAATACATGCATTTCAAAAAAATGGGTGCTTATATTGCAGCTATGTTAAGTGGAACTGAAAATCAACCATTAAAAGGTCCTACACAAGAAGAAGCAATTTTTAATCTGCAAAGAATAACAAGCACGAAATTCAAAGACTGGTGGGAAAGTCAAGCGGATGAACCACTTGTAGAATTTGACTTCAAAGCAAAAGGACTCGAAGAAGAACATGAGTAAGTACGAAAAAGAGCTTCAAGTAGCTAGTTCTATTGTAAAAAAAGCTTCAGAAATAACAGAATGGTTCAGAGAAACAGGAACTAAGACGATCGAAAAAAAAGACCACTCTCCGGTGACTTTAGCAGATTATGCAGGCCAAATCTATATAAATTACCAATTAAAGAAAGAATTTCCTACAGATCAATTAATTGCTGAGGAAAATGTTGAAGATTTAAGCGATAATCAAGAGATTTTGATTAAGAAGTGTTTCAAGGATCTGAATATCCCTATTAATAAATTCGAATCCACAATAAATTACCGAGGAAGTCCATCCAATCGCCAATGGACTATCGATCCCATAGATGGCACCAAAGGTTTCATTGAAGACCTTTCATATGCGATAGGAATCGGTTTTTTGATAGATTCTGAACCTATAGTGAGTGCTATCGCAGCACCTAATTATGATAAAAGGGGATTAGCAATATTTAGAGCAGAATTAGGACAAGGAGCACAAGCCTCATACTCAGGGGAGAAATTTATCCCAATAAAAGTGAGTTCTCAAGCAGATATGAAGAAAGCAAAAGTTTGCATTTCACTGCACAATGTTTCCAAAGCCACACTTGCATTTTTAGAAAAACACAGCATTCATGGAAAAAACCGAGTAGCAATGGATGGAATGGGAAAATTTTGTAAAATTGCTGATGGAACTGCAGATTTTTATTTCCACCTCAATAGATCAAAAATGTACTCGTGGGATTACTGTCCTGGAGAATTACTTGTACGTGAAGCAGGAGGAAAATCAACGGACATATTAAATAATAGATTGAAATTTCAAGGTAACCAATGTGTAATTTCTGCGCCGGGATATGTGTTTTCCAATAGTGAGCTTCATGAAAGCCTTTTACCTTTATTTAATGCCTAATATTTTGTAATTATATC
>JAEOTN010000391.1 GCA_016839865.1 Promethearchaeota archaeon
CGGGGTGCTATCATGATTACATCAATTGTGTCAGGAATTTTTAACAAATTGAATGCAACATTATATCCCGAGGCGAAACAGAGTGTGTTTCCATCGTTAAGATGATTTTCAATGTGTTTGCTGAATATTTCAGGCAAAATCTCATCTGGTAACAACAAAAATATTATGTCTGCTTTCTCACATGCTTCTGAGATTTCATGTACCTCAAATCCATCCATCTCAGCTGTTTTTCTGTATTCATCTCGAATATTACCAACAATGACCTTAATTCCAGAATCTCTAAGATTCAAAGCTTGGGAACGCCCTTGATTTCCATAACCAATAATTGCTACAATCTTTTCCTTGACATGAGAGATGTCTCCATCTTCTTCTAAAAAGACGATTTTTTCTACCATACACGTATATTACTCGTTAAAAAAATAAATATTCAGTAAAAAAGGTTGGATGAAAATAAGTAAAAAAAAAGTAAAGGATTTCCTATTCAAAGTTCCCCTTTCATCTGTTTTTCTTCTTTGATAGAATCAAACACTGGTTCCCCGCATTTCCAACATGATTTCTCATACCATGAGAATGTTACACCGCAATTAGGGCACGTCCATCTTTCCTTCTGGTATTTTAACCATACATCCAATCCATGTTCCTTGAGAATTTTCATTTTCTCCAGGCCTACTTCATGATGTGCAAGGTGATATTTCTCTGATGCGACCTTATATATCTCACATGGGTATTCCTCGCATTGAAAACACCAATCTAATCCTTTCTCTTTCGCACAAGGTCTACGGGGGCATCCTTTACAATTTTCGAATAAATCACCCGATTTACATCCATGACACTGCAATTTCGCATCTTTTATATTCCATTGCTCTGGAACAGTATCATCCCGATTCTGAGTGTATCCGAGCATCACAAAACAGGACCCGCAATAAATACCACAGTAGCTATCATATCGGAACTCGTGCTTTTCATCCATACGAATTATTCACTTTTTCGGTTCTTTATCTTTTTGGCTAGAGCTAATATTCCGTACTTAACTCCTTGATAACCCGCAAAGAACAGCAGTAGATATCCAAAGAATAAATACATAGTAATTTTGCTTGCGTAGTATTCCTCAAACATCTCACCTAAGAAGATTAAAGGACTAAACACATCATACCAGTTATTGTTATAGCTGACCGAATAATCAGCTGATCCAGTTGTGTTATATACGATTGTTGTGTTGCGGACTCGTAATTCGGCCATAACAGCTTCAGCAGTAAACTCCGTTGTATTCATCAAGGTCCATCCATTTACTTCCATAGGAGAATGCATGTCTGTTCCCGTTATAGCTCCAAATCCTCCGGTTCCTGTACTATTTAACCATGGTTCTGAATCTATGTCATAATCATCCTCGTTCACCATTTCGATATAGTCGACACCCCAGTCAAGGAGTTGTTGTCTAGATGGGTGATCAGGCATTCTAGGGAGAGACCAAGGAATATGATCAACAGTTACAACGGCATCTTGTGAATGGGCTTCATCTATTGCTTCTTGTATCTGAGCATCTGACGGGTTCCATGGAATTCTTAAATCCCATTCTGATATACCTAGAAAATTCATATGGATTCTTGCTGTTGTCCATTCTATACCTTGAATTAAAATAAATTCACTTGCATATGCTGCGGCAACTTCCTGAAGATCATTGGAATTTCTTAGATTATTATGATCTGTTAAAACCATGGCGTTGAATCCATGAGCGATATGCCATTTCACATTTTGATCTACAGTTAGGATACCATCGGAATATTTCGTGTGGCTGTGAGAATCGAATTTTATTGAAAAATTCTCCGCCTCTGGAACGGTATATTCAAATCCATCAAAGCTATCATCCGTATATCTATACTCTCGTGGACCTAATGTTGACAATAACACCGATGGGACAAGAACGATAACAAAAATCAGCATCATTACTCCGAAATCTTTTAAAATTTTTAACCAAACTCGTTTCATTTGAAAACACCTTATATTGACCTTTATTCTAAGAAATTTGGTCTGTAATTCGTTAAATATTTTAGTATAATTAAAGAAAACAAAAGGACCGATGATTAAATGGATTTTTAACCTTTATAAATCTCTGAAATTTTTACCGGACGGTTTTCTTTCATGGAAATCATAGCAGTTTTAGCAATTAATACTGCTTGAAGTCCATCTTCTCCACCAACACTTGGAACTAAATCCTTCTGAATACAATCGATAAATTCCCGCATTTCCGTGATATAAGATTCTTTATATCGTTCAAGGAAGAAATGAGGTATTTTATCTCGTGATATCACTTCATCTGTAAAAAACTCTACCTCATTTGTTGTATCATTATTGTTTAACACGAGACCTTTTGATCCAAACACTTCTACCCGTTGATCGTATCCATATACTGCTTGACGGGAATTATCTACACATATCATTGTCCCATTTTTAGTAGTCAAAATCGTCATGGCAGTATCGATATCCCCAACTTTCCCAATTTCTGGATCAACCAATACTGCACCTTTAGCATATACTTCTTCAATCTCTCCTCCACACAGATATCGACACATATCCCAATCATGAATGGCCATATCGAAAAATAATCCTCCAGAGACTTTCACATACTCAATTGGAGGTGGACTTGGGTCTCTTGAAGTAATTTTGATAATATGAGGTTCTCCAATCTCACCAGATTGAATTGCTTTATGAATCCTTCGAAAATTATGGTCAAATCTACGGTTGAATCCAACCATAAGCTTAACTCCTGCTTTCTTAACAGCGTCTAACGCTTCAATTATTCTTTTTATATCGAAATCAATGGGTTTTTCACAAAAAATATGCTTTCCAGCGTCAGCAGATTCAATAATAAACTTAACATGAGTGTCGGTGGATGAACAAATAACTACGACTTGAATCTCGGGATCCTGCAAAATCTCATTATAATCAGTAGTAAGCTTAGGAATGCGGAGCTTCTCTGCCCAATTTTCCAGATGCTCGATTTCAATGTCTGCAATAGTTTTCACATCTGCATTATCTACATGATGAAGTAAATTTTCTGCATGAATTTTACCAATCCGTCCCGCACCAATAATCCCTACAACTAGTTTTTTTGTCATCTATTCAACCGTCTACTCTACTTACTAACTCAATATCTAACCTTTAGATATTTATTCTATTGGATCAAATCAGATAATAATGAAATTGAATTTTCCACTTAGTATTGCAATTGGGATCAATAAATTATTTTTCGAGTCCTCTGACAGTAGACTTCAAGTACAGTTAAATTTTTTGAAGGAATTAGGGTATAAAGGAATTGAACTGGCACTTCTTAGACCAGAAGGTGTCTCTGTAGAAAAAATGAATTCTTTACTAGATGAAAACCAGATGAAAGTATCCGCTCTTGGAACTGGAAGTACTTATCTGCGATATGGCTATTCTATATGTTCATCTGATGAAAAGATTAGAAATAAGGCCATTGAAAGGGTTGAACTCTATTGTAAATTAGCAAGTGAACTGAATGGTCTTCCAAAAGTGGTACTTGGATTGATTAGAGGAAGGAGACTGTATAATCAAAGTAGAGATACAGAACTCTCATTATTTAAGCACTCATTGATACGATTAGATGGAATTTCAGAACGTTATGGGACTGAACTGATAATCGAACCTATCAATCAGTTTGAAGTTGATTTTTTACACACTTTACCAGACGTTATCGAGTTATTACAAGATCTAAATTTGAAGAATACATTCACAATGATCGATTCCTTTCATGTTTATTTAGAGGAGAACAGGGACACTTTCTTTGATATACTTCAAGAGTTTTCTTCATACATTCACCATGTGCATTTCGCAGGACCTGATCGAAGGGCACCTAAAAACGGGGGAATCGATTATAAGCGAATCGTACAGACGTTAATGGAAAAGAAATATGAAGGATTCTTTAGTATTGAAGCAATCTCGAAACCATCATTTGAGTATTTAGCTAAAGAATCAATGTTATACCTTAGCAGTCTATTTTAATCCAATTTTACACTGATTTTGCAATTTTCTCTATCAGTTTGTAGTAATTTGAGATTTTCAGGAATTTCGTCCAAAGAGATGGATTTGGTTATCATCGGACTCATATCCATTCCGCTTGCAATTAGTGATATCACATTCGCAAATGTCCCATGTCCTGAATGCCCTTGAGCGCCAATAATTCTACCACGTCTCACTTGGAATACCTCCCCCATTACAGGCATTCTCTGTTCTGCACGCGCAACAATAACAACTGTTGAATTGACTGCTTTGGATTCCCAAATTGCATTTTGTATATCATCTGTAACAATATGAGGTAAACCTGTGGCTTCTAAATATAGAGCTGCACCTTCACTATCTGTATATTCTTTAACTTTTTCCACGAAATTCTCTTTAGTGGGATCAATTGTGAAATCTGCTCCGAGTTTTTTAGCCATAGCAGCACGGTGAGGATTAGGTTCAGAAACGACCACAACGGAAGCACCTGCACGTTTCAATATAGCCGTCGCTCCAATCCCGACAGGACCTGCACCGAGAATTACTACATTTTCCCCTGGGCGAATTCCTCCACCCCGTTCAATAACTGCATTATAGGCCATGCTAGCTGGTTCTACAAGTGATCCATTCTTGAA
>JAEOTN010000025.1 GCA_016839865.1 Promethearchaeota archaeon
AACAGGCACATTGAGGTTCCTTACGTTTTTGAATTTATGTCACCCGAAATACCTACTTATCTTTCGAGATCAAAACCAATCCTCAAAGAAAAATTATTGGATGCATTCTCAGAAATATTAGCAGAAGCCGTAGTTTTGCATAAACCACCAATTATTCCATATGTCAATGCTGCTGTAGAATGCGTGAAAAAATTAGGATTTAAAGCAGGAATCGTGTCAAATACAGGTTTTACTGGAGGAAAATCTCTTAGAAAAGTGTTAGATCATTATGGAATCTTACATTATTTTGATACTACGATATTTTCGGATGAAGTGGGATTACAGAAACCCAATCCTAAGATCTTCGAGATATTAACAAATAGGTTGGAACTCGACTCACATGAAATTGTTCACGTGGGAGACACTATATTTTCAGATATTGTGGGAGCCCGAAAAGCTGGATTACATGAAGGAGTCTTATATTTAGGAGCTTTTGATGATACTTACCAAGAAAGAAACTTAAAGGATGATTTTAAAGAATTTCAACCACGATATGTCATTGATGATTATCGAGATTTTCCAGGAGTATTAGGAGCAATATTGAATGGGAAATCTTCTTACCATTTAATTCGGAATAAAAAAATGAGGAAAAGATTGGGATTAGATAAAATCGTTAACTCTTAAGAATCCACTTTTCTCCAGACGTTGATAAAACGTTCTAATTTTTTCGTTTGGTTCGGTAATTGACCATTTTCCAAAATAATATCCGAGAGCATGCTTGAATCCAGCTTTCGCAATTTGTTCAGGAGTTACAAAACTCAAGTGATTATCTGGATCGTCATAGTCTAAAATCTGTTCAGTTAATTCCTCATCTGTAAGTGGATGGTAGGTATCATAATGAATAATCCCTTTTGTTATACGACCTTTCAATGGTTTAGGGGGCTCATCTGAATATCCCAGAGCTAATGATAAAAATGGAAAACATAACTTCTCAGGTAAGTCAAATTCTTTATATATCTCCTCGAAATTACCTCTATGCAAACTTGAGGTAAAAAGTGAGTCAATTCCCAGAGATTTCGCAGCTAGAGCTGCATTTTGGGCAGCCAACATAGCGTCCATGCTACTCATTGTAAATCCACGAAGTCCATCAATTGAACTTTCAATATCAAAATCAAGGTGTTTTGCTAGACTTACCCATCGGTGAAAATCGACTAAGAATATCAGAGCTTTATTTGATGCATAAAAATACTTTTTCAATAATTTTGGTTCACTCACAACAATTATGGAATATACTTGCCGATTTCCCGAGTTCCCAGCCCGAATTGATGCATTTAATATCTGATCAAGAAAGTCTTTCGATATTTCTTTGGTGCTGAATTTTCTTACCGAATGAAGTTCATTTATCGTTTTTAATGTTTCATTCATGGTGCTTCATTTTTCCATTTGATTACGAAACACATAATTCATTTAACTATTAATAGATTACAAAAATTCAGACAAATAGAGGATTAAGTAAATGAAAATATCAATTTTCTACTTCTCAGGTACAGGAAATACATGGTGGGTAAGTCAAGAGTTCGGAAAAATCGCAACTGAACGAAATCACGTAGTTAAACTCTACAATATTGAGCACGCTGATGATTTTGATATAAAAACTGTAGTCCTTGATTCAGATATACTAGGTATTGCATATCCAATTTATGGCTCAACATATCCAAATATAATGAAGAGTTTTTTAGAGGAGCTCGTAAAAGCATCAGATTCCATCCCAACTGATCAGAAACCTCCATATTTCGTCCTTACCTCTATGATGATCTTTTCTGGGGATGGAGCTGTAATGCCAGATAAGTATCTTAAAAATGGAAATTTTGCTCTTAGATGGGCTTTAAATATACCAATATCATCAAATATCAGTGTACCAGGTTTTAGAATGAACCCAGCTCCTGAGAATCGCGTTAAAAAACGCAAGATCAAGGCAAAAAAGAACTTAGAAAATTTTCTGAATAAAATGGAGAAAAATAAGAAAAGCATCCAAATTCAATGGTTTTTCTTAGGGAGATTTCTTGGATGGACTCAAAGAGTATTTTTAAAGAGAGCAGTTGATGCCGTGCTAAATTATTCAGTTGATACAGATATCTGTATTAAATGTCTCAAATGTGTTAAAGAATGTCCGGTGGAAAACATTCTTTATGATGAAATATCAGAAGAATTCACCTTTTTAGACAAGTGTATATGGTGTATGCGGTGTTATAACTTCTGTCCAACCCAAGCTGTATTAATTAAAAATCAATATTGTGATCCTAAGAAATTTAGGCGATTGAAACCGATTTCCACCGAATATAAAATAAAATAAAAACGAATTAAGGGATTATCTCTCAACTTTTGGTTGTTGTTGCCTCCGAGTTCCAAGCCAGAGTAAAACTACAGCCGGTAATACTAATGCACTAGAATAGAAGAAAACAGTACTGAATCCAGGAGTGTTGTCTTGGATCAGTTGCCAGTTGTTAAGAAATCCACCTACCATAATCCAGTCAAAGAAAATAATTGCAATAATTGAACTGATATATTTTCGTTTCAGTTTTTTATCACTGAATTTTCGATAAATCTTGAACACTACAATCAAAGTTATAACAAACAGCCCCTGTGCTAGAATTATTGCATAAAGGGTAAACATAGTTGACCAAACTGGAATCCCGGTACCACCGATAATAGGATCATCTTGAAGTCCAGGAGTATCTGGTCCGTAATCCCATTGTACTCCATTATAACCAGTAAAATAATCAATCCAAAATACTCCTGAACATGCAATCGCCCAT
This sequence comes from Promethearchaeota archaeon, assembly GCA_016839865.1. The sequence continues at coordinate 2,796 of JAEOTN010000025.1, forward strand.
AAAATCACGTATAATACAGCTCGACCATGTGTGAAGATGGTTTGACTTTTATTTATGATGATATTGAAAATCAGTAGGAAAACGATACCGAACATTGTAAAGAATACAGTACCACGATTCATCCATGGATTCAGAACAGGATCGTTAAGAGCGCGGTAAGCTATGTTTATTATCAGTCCTAAGGCTGTAAAGAAGTAAAACAAAAAGAAATTTCTATTAATCCTATTTTTTGGGTTACGTGCTAGGACAATACAGGCTATAGTTAGTGTTATTACCACCATAAAGCCATAAATGGCAAATACTTGAATAAGAGCAGCATCCATAAGGTTCACAATAGTTTAGTGTTTCTTTAATTATATTAGAATAATTGGACATTTTCAACCTAAAGAGTTTATGCGAGATCAAATTCAGATTTTATTGACATTTCTAACTTCCACTATCATTCTTTTAAAACACGTAAAAATAGCATAACTAATGGGATTAGATGAGATTGTTCTGTTTATTCACGCAAGTGATTTACATTTAGGACGATTTCAATACACCAATCCCATACGAACATTAGATTATTTCAATGCATTCAAAGATCTACTAATTGCAGGTCAAAATGTTGATTTCATTCTTTTAGCGGGAGATGTGTTCAATTCCATTGATTTACTTCCATATTATTTTTCAAAATCCATTGAAATCTTGAAAGACTTCCATAAAAAAACCAATAATTCTATTCCTGTTATTGCAATTGAGGGTAATCATGACATACGTAGTTTTTCTCGAGGAAAAAAAATAGAAGAAAATCTATCTTGGTTACATGTACTAGCAAATTTAGGGTTAATCACGCTTTTAAGAGCACCATTAGAGGACCCTGATAGAAATAATAATCCCATCCAAATAAAAGATGTTAAGATCTATGGTAATACCTATTGTGGAGAGAGAATTGATGAGAATTTAAAGTATATATTGAGAAATATCCGATCGAATGGGAGTTTTAATATTCTAATTAATCATTTTGGGATTGAGGGGCAAATGAAAGGCGTTCCAGGTCAATTAAAATATAAATTAGATCCTTACATGAAAGCACGTATTAATTACTTAGGATTAGGGCATTTTCATAAGCAGTTTGTATTAGATAATTACATCTTTAATCCAGGTTGCTTAACTCCCGCCTGCCTATCCGATTTCAGTCTACCTCATGGATATTTTCTGGTAGAAGTCACTAAGAATAGAGCCTACAATGTTAACTTAACACGAAAAAAACTGTTAGAACGAAAAATCCTATGGAAATCGTTGATCTATCCATCAAAACCAAAGACCAAAATGAAATTATTCCAAGATATTGCTGGTAGGATACATAAAAAACACATAATACCCTATCAATCTCAATCATTATCCACTCAAGATATTTCTACTCCAGTATTGTGTCTAACAATTCGTTCTCCCTCAGGTTCGATGCTATCTGCGGCAGTAAAAAAGGAGTTAAGAGCATTTTTATTAAAAATTTTTAATGTAGTAGAGGTTCACATCTTTCAGAAGCCAATTAATTACAAACCAATCGGAAATTTCTTTCAATTCAGCTAAGTAGACTAAAGCTTTTATGAAAAGAATATCTTTGAAATTTCTCAACTCGGTGTTCTATCTTTTGCTAATTATTAAACAAAAGTTCTAATTTTACCGAATGTGTTAGAGTTTTAAGCATGGATTGATAACCATGTTTAGATCTTCCTAGAAGATCTGGAATTTTTTAATAAAAATAAAATTTTCAACGTTGCTGTGAAATAATATGAGAACATCGAAGAGATTCATTCGGCAGCTGGCAATCGCTATTTTAATTAGCGTGTCCATGGTGTCGATATCGGGAGCTGGTACTACTAAGAAATACTCCCGAAGTGGCTATGGTACTAGCGACGTTCTAACACAAGGCACTAGAAATGCAATTTACGAAAATATCCAAAAAAACGAAGGCACTCATTTTCGTAAAATTTGTCGAGATCTCGACAAAAAGGCAGGAGTCGTACAGTATCATATATCAATATTAGAGAAAAAAGGTTTAGTTAAGAGTATCCAGAATGGGCGATACAAATGCTTCTTCGTCACACAAAAAGGTCGTGACCCTACAAGAATTTTTGAGAAAAAAGACGAACTCTCGTTTGAACAGAAGCAACGTCGCCAAGAAGTTATTGCAGCGACAAAGAAAGAAACACCAAAGAAGATTATTAGCCATCTAAGTCAAAATCCTAACTCAAGTCACCAACAAATTGCTGAAATTTGTGGTGTTACACCACAAGCCATCACCTTCCACTGTCAGCGATTACAGGGATTGGAGTTGATCAGCTCTTACAAAGTGGGACGTCAAAAGTTTTATGTATTGACTGAGGATGTAGCTCAGCTTATGCCATATCTATCTTTGGCGTTAAATCTGAAATAAATCGTGAACTGAAAATATAATCGAGAAGTTCACTCAATTTTTTTATTTTTCCTATTTTTTCTCGGATTTTGGCACAATTATATGCACCTTTCATCATCCAGATCGCATTGCGTTTCAATTCTACAAGCTTAAACTTGTCATTATTGTAATATTTCCCGAGTTGTTCAATTGAATCAAGCAGAATTCTCATATGTCCTTGAATCAAAATAGGCGCATTTGGTTCTCTATTTACATTTAATTCTTGGTAGAATTCTTCAATTGTAGCGTTTACAAAGGTAGTTGGAACTTTAAGGGAATCCCTAAAGGTAGTTGGGAATCCCATTGCAGCACGTCCAATCATAATTGCATCAACATTGGTGATTTTTTTCATTAATTCATATGTATTAGAATTGAATACATCCCCATTGCCGACAACAGGTATATTAACGATTTTCTTTGCCAGTTTTATACTCTCAATATCTACAACACCAGAATATCCTTGTTTAGCTAAACGACCATGAACTGTTAGGAATGCAGCACCCTCATTTTCCACCATTTTTACAATGTGCTCGAATCCCTCTTTGGTGTCCCATCCTGTTCGGATTTTTACGGAAACGGGTTTATTTGAAAGTCTCAGTGTTGATTGGATAAGATACTGCAGATCATTAAAGCGGTGGGGTTTCATTAAAGAAGCCCCTCCACCCGAATTACATGTATGTCTAGCTGGACACCCTGAATTAATATCAATTACCGAAAAATTGTAGGAATTTAGTATCTCTAAAGCATCTTTTATAGTTTCATAAGATTTTCCACTTCCACAAATTTGCACACTACTGGGAGTATTTTTTTCTGCAAATTCAAGAACAGGTCTAATTGTTTTCGGAGCTTGAGAAATTTGATTAATAAATACCATAGGCATGCTGTAAAAACCCATTCCACCATAATATTGGATCATTTGAACATAACTGGGGGTTGTTACATCCATCATAGGGGCAAGAAGAAGGTCGGTAGAAAGGGTGAGAGGACCGAGTTTTACAGATGTCATTGAATTTACCTTATTTCATGACATTAACCCAAAAAATTAAAATTTTTTTCCATAAATCCATCAGTATGGAGACTTTGGTGAAAAAAGAGTTTTGGATACAGCCGAAACCAAAATTTTTAGACATTAAACTTAACGAATCTGGTATCACTCTTTCTTCACTATTGACAATTTATGTAAGCAAATACAAAATCAAGGATAATGCTTTGCTTCTTTCTTCTAAATTTAATAAGCATTTCAATACATTTCTTAACGCTATACCTATCCGTGACAGCACAATTGATGAGAAATGGGGAGAACACTACTTTTTTACTGTTATCACATCGGAAACACAGTATGATTCCCAAATAAAACCAGTAATAAATGAGAAGTTGGAGAAACATATTGCGAAATTTGATGAAATACTAGATAATTGCTGTTATGATATACACCCCAATAAATTAAAGTCCAGTCTTTCGCTAAATGAAACGTATTATATCGACATGTCAGAAGGAGCGATTTGGATTATCTCTACAACAACTCGAGGATTTCATCATGGCATTCAAACTGTAATTCAGATTATTGAGCACGCTTTATTCCAGCTTGAAATAAATGAAGGATATATTACACTACCCCGATTGACTGTGGTAGATTTTCCTGGACATAAGTATAGAGGTATCTCTATAGACGTAACGAAACTAAAACTTACAACAGATTACTTAACAGAAATTGTTCCATTTTTTACTAAATTCAAGATAAATCATATCATATTTGTTTACTCCGGAGAATTCCCAGAATCTAATGAAAATAAAAGAAAATTAGTAGATGTATGTAAATTCCATCAACTTATTCCTAAGTTCTTGCTTAAATCAGATATTGAGTTGGATGATAATTTAGCTATGGTAAATGTTATTTGTGATTATAGAATCAATATACCGAATTATAGCCAAACAATTGAAGCAATTGCTGCAAACTCCAACAAGGAGGGAATTCTTATCTCCATTCCAGAGGATTGGAATTACTCATTTGATCTATTTCTTCTTGGATTCCCTCTATTTGCTGAAATCTTATGGAACAATTATCCCCTATCTTTAGAGAAATGGATTCTTCATACACAAACAACGCGCTTGAATTTATTCGAATGTAGGTTAAGTGAAAAGGAACAAGATTTCTCAAAAATATTTGAAGTGCCATCTAATACTCAGGAGATAAGTTCAGTACTTTCTTTATTAGAAATTCTTAGGAACAATGCTTATGAAAATGAAAACCTCCTCACAGCGCTGGTAAAGGCTCTTTCAGCATATATAACTGCCTAAAAAATAATTATCTTTTTTGTTGAGATTTGTCGGATCTCTCATTTTATGTGATTTATTGGTGAATAATTAACGTATGAATTAAGATTCTACCCCATCAGAGCATTAAACATATATGATCGTTTCACTTTTAATAAAGACATAAAAAAAAGGGTATGAACAATGGCTGAAGAAGAAGACAAGAAGGTAGAAGAAAGTCAAATCGATCCTGAGAAGATTAAGAAAGAGAAGGAAGAAATCAAAAAGTTATTAGATCAAGAAAGTGAGGAACGAAAGAAAATCCTTGATGAGACGAAAGCTCGTCGCAAAGTTGCAATGCAAGCCCATAGTTATGCAATTGAGAAAAATATTGAGGAGAAAGCATTCACAGCAGAGCATATTAAGGAAAGAAATCTCCAAAGGAGCGAAGTAACTAAAGATCTTAACCTTGAAGAAAAACAAAAAGCTGTAGAAAAAGTCATTCAAGATAAAGCGTTTGCAGTTGGGCAAATTAAAGACAGGGATATGCAGAAAAAGATTGTCACGGAAAATATCGAAAAGGAGAAAATTCAGGCAGCGATTGAAAAGAATGTAGGAGAGAAAGCCTATTCTGCAGAGCATATAAAAGAACGAGACCAGAAAAGAATAGATGTTGCAAAATCTGTAGATTTAGAGGAAAAACAAAAAGCAATCGAAAAAACGGTTGGTGAACATGCCTATGCTACAGAAAAGATCAGAGATCGTGAACTACAGAAAAAAGAAGTTACCGGAGATATCCATTTCAAGATAAAACAAGAAGCAATCCAACGTCATGTAGGAGAAAAGGCATTTGCTACTGAACATTTAAAAGAACAGACTCAGAAAAAGCAAGAAATGACACAAAGTGTTGAAATGGAAGAAAAACAAAAAGCATTAGAAAAACACATTGGTGAAAAGGCATTTACATCTGAACGAATCAAGGAAAAATCAGAGCAACTTCATGAAATAAAAGCAAATGTGGATGAAGAGGAAAAGAAAAAAATAGAAGAAGTTCTGGAAAAACGCACACAAAAGGAAGAAGAGAAAAAGTAATTTTCTTATTTTTTTTATATTTCTGTGAGATTATTCTTTTAACACGACACATCGTCAAAAAAGAAAAAAATCATTATTTAACGAAAAAATGAAGATGTAATCCGTTCAATTGTCAATCACAATTATAACTTTAATTTAAAATTGGATTTTATAATCATGATACGAGAAGAAATTCAAAATCTATTAGATCACTTCGTTGAAGACCATAGGGATAATTTTCTCCCGAAAGAATTCAACAATCATCAAATTTTCTCAAAAATTTTCTTCGATGTAGCACAAGGTTCTGATCCACTGTTCTTAAAATATAAAGAAATTATCGGAAAGTATCATTTAACTCCAGAAGAGCTTTGGAAGAGCTTTAATTATCTACCTCCCAATATCCATCCAGATGAGATATTTGTGCTTTCTTTTGGTTTTTCGTTTTCTGATGAGATTAGAGAATCGGGATCAAATAGCCAAAATAGTCCTTCCGAGCTCTACTTAATCGCGAGAAATTATGCTGATATTACAATAAATTCAGCACTCTTAATCGTTCAACAATTTATCGAGAATTTGAATTTCAATGCAGCTATTTGCCATCAAAGTCATTTAGTTGAATATGTGGGGTATAGTTCTTCATGGTCTGAACGTCATGTTGCATACATTGCAGGTTTAGGATCATTTTCTCTTACAGATGCATTTATTTCGGAATATGGAACTAATATTCGCTTGGGATCCATCATTACAAATGCGACTCTTCCGATATCGAAACGGAAAAATCAGACACCATACTCAAATTGCCTTTATTTTGCAATTAAAAGCTGTAAAAAGTGTGTTGAACGTTGTCCAATAAATGCCATAAGTGAAAAAGGGCACGACAAGAAACTTTGCCATCAATATGGGCAACAAGTTGCACAAAAAATGATGGAAAAATGGGGAATTTTATTAAAACCAAGCTCGAGACGAGTTAAGGGGGAACTAAGACAAAGACGATTTCCTGCAGTAGGATGTGCTCTCTGTCAATTTAATGTCCCATGTATGAGCAAGAACCCATTAAAAGAAATCAAAAATTAATTTCGATCAGCTGCATCTAGGTTCAGATGACGGACAATCAAACAGATATTCAGCCTGTCAGATTGTGATTAATTATCTTTTTTTATACTTCTTTTGGTTCTTCCTTTTTTAACACAATTACTCCTATTTCTGGAGCTTCAATTTTCATTAAATCTGCAAACTCATTTAAATCCTTACCCCAATCGTGCATCGGAATAACAAATTTTGGTTTTATTGCAACTGCAGCTTCAACACCCTCAGCAAAATCCATGGTATATTGATTTCCACCTACAGGAAGTAGTGCAAAATCAATATTGTTAAAGTCGCTCATTTCAGGGATTACGTCCGTGTCTCCAGCATGATAAACACGAATATTTCCATCATCAACTATATAGCCCAACCACTCATTCTCTTTAGGATGAAATCGTTTATTTGGGTTGTAACTCGGTACGCCTTGAATTTTTAATCCTAAAATATCTACAGTTTCAAACAGTTTCAGTCCAGTTGCATTCTCTTTTTTAATAATTTCTTCACATGTGGCTGGACATACTACAGATGTTCCATCTTTTATTATATTGTGAATGGAATCCGTGTCATAATGATCCCCATGGCTGTGAGACACTAAAATAATATCAGCTTTCTCATAGGGATTATCTTTAGGAATTTGGTAGGGATCTGTATAGATTGTTTTTCCAGCTAACTGAAATTGAAGACAAGAGTGATTTATCCATTGAATTTTCATAATTATCACTTAGGATTATCACAAAGAAAATTATAAGTGCTTTGGTCATGGAAGGAAAGATGAAATTATGAATTTCAGAGTGGTATCATACCATCACTATCTTCCTTTTCATCTTCTTTTTTGTAATCAGAAACCGAATCTAAGGTTTGTTCATCTAGATTAACAAAATCTCCCAGGTCTTCTTGCTCAGTTCTTTTAGAATTTTTGATATTTTTTTTATTCTGGGAGTTTACCGTTTCTAATAGCCTATCTTTGTTGAAATCAAACATTCTCATCCCTTTCGGGGTAAAAATTAATTTCGTTTTTTCAACATCTTTCACATATTCATTTGCAGATAGGACATGGAGAAATTCAGTCATATGATCCTTATCAAAAAATGAAACAATCATGTATAAAGTGTTATCATTACCCATTGCACTGAAAAATACTTCCTTGAGGTCGTTAGATAGTTTTTCAGAAAGGTTTTCAGCCAACTTTCTTGAGATTGGATCGTTAGGAAGATTGAGTTTAACAGCAAGATGATAAAAGTCCTTAACGCCTATTTTTTCGGGATTCACTATGACAGAGAAATTTAAAATTGTTTTTGATTCGCTGAGTTTATGTAATCTATGATACAATGTGGATGTTTTTAAGCCCATTTCTTGAGCTAACTTCTTCAATGACATCCGTGCATCTTTTTCTAAGCGGGATAAGAGAATTTTGTCCATATCGTCCATTGTTTTAGCTCCGTATCTCATGATTCAGTGTATCGACTTGCAAGGCGTGTTTAATTTGGGTAGAATTGGTAATAAGAAAAATAGCATGCTCTTGTGGATTTTATTTATGCTGTTTGATTTTGAGGAAAAAAGGGAAAGTTATCCTAAATAATTTGGGTCAAATATACATTTATGAGTAATCAGTTCGAATTTATCTCTTAGAATTAAAAAAATCTGCAATCTCCTTTGCAGCCTCTTGATTCTGCGAATCTAATGGAATGACATGTTCGCATTCATCGAACCAAGACACTCGAAAATCTTTTATCTTCTCTTCCATCCATCCAACTGTAATAGGTCCATCGATAGTATCATCATTATGACTATGACAAACAAAAACTGGCACATTAATGTTCTCCAGATTTTCTTTAGCAAAATCAGCAATTTTAAGAATTTCTCTTGCAGCTCGGGCATTATTAAAACGGTAGTGATCTGTATCAAACTTATCCGGATCCTTTTTGGGTTGGTTGATATTGAATGGCCAAAATAACTTTGCTAGAAATCGTGAAAACGGTGCAATTCTAATGGCTGGAGCGGTGCTTGCGACAGCATCAACCAATCCTAGACTCGCCATACTTAGAGTAATTGCGCCCCCCATAGATTGACCATACATAAATACGTTTTTGTATTGCTGACGTGCTTTCGAGATCTCCAATTTGGCAGCATCAAACATGATTTCTTTTTTCATCCTAGGCCAGTATTTTTTCTGATCTTCAACATTTTTATACCCATGAAAGGGTTGAAGGGTTGCTGCAACATCCATACCTGCCTCAAAAATCGCATCCGCAATCACTTTAATCTCAAAAGGAACTGCAGAAAAACCATGAAAACACAATACAATTGTATCTGATAGTGGGTCATGTTTACGATGATATGGAAGTGCTCGTCCAAAAAGTAACGGCTTAAATTCTTCAGGTACTTCTTCAAATGCAGAATAATACGTTGGAATAGTTGTTTTACTCAACTTTTTTCTCCTTCAATTTGTTTTGTTTACGGTATTCGTAATTTTAAATGTTATGTCGAGTGAGGTGGTACCGATTAATAATTGGAAATCGGTATCCTAAACCGAAACTCTTACTTGTGATTTTAATGGTTTGTGCTAATTGAGCTCTTTTAAATTCTGATGCATGGTATAGTTTTTCCACTCTGCGGACAATATCCGCATCAAAACCCATCTTGATAATGCCCCGTATAGATTTTTGGTTTTCAATCATTTCGTATAAAATCGCATCAAGTATTTCATAAGGGGGTAGTGAATCTTGGTCAGTTTGATCGGGTTTGAGCTCTGCAGATGGAGGTTTATCTATAGAATTCCGAGGTATGACTAGTTTACTTTTACTCTTTTTCTTAGGTTTGAGATTTTTGTTAATCCAATTCGCAATTTCATAGATCTGAACCTTGTAAAGATCCCCTGGAACATTTTTTCCTCCATTAGTGTCTCCATACAAAGTACAATATCCCACAGCAATCTCACTTTTATTCCCTGTAGAAACTAAGAGTGCATTAAATCTATTAGAATAATACATTAAAAGAACACCGCGTATTCTGGATTGAAGATTTTCGTCTGCAATAGAGAATTCTTCAACATCATAATGTTCCCTCACTTCAATCTCATACACATCATGAATTTTTTTTATGGGAACTTCGATATATTTCATCCCTAGGTTCTTACATAATTGAATTGCGTCGGCAACACTATGATCAGAGGAAAATCGTGAGGGCATCAAAATTCCAACAACATTTTCTGGACCGACAGCATAGCTTGCGATAACTGCAGTAAATGATGAATCTATCCCTCCACTTAAACCTAGAACAATTTTGTTGAAAATACCTGTTTTGAAGTAGTAATCCCGTAAATTGAGTACTAACGCTTTGAAAATGTCTTCATTAATGTTAATCCGCAAATATCTTGACGTGTATAAATCTTTAGGACTTTTCATTAATTCCAATTCTGTCTTCTCAAATTCCTCTTTTACAGGAATAGGTAATTGGAAGGTCTCAAATTTCTCCATAAAAGGTTCCATTCGATGAATGGTTCTTCCAAAATCGTCTACAATGAAACTTCGACCATCATACACAATCTCATCTTGTCCTCCCACCATATTTAAATAAACAAAGGGGATTTTGTGCTTTTTCGCATCTTGTTTAACTAAAGCTTCACGTATTTTTGGTTTGTCAATATGGTAAGGGCTTGCATTGATTGTGAAAATGCAATTAGCGCCACGTTTCTTCAATTCCTTAGAAACTTTGACAGAATACTGTTTATCCCATAGATCCTCGCAGATTTCTAATCCAATACGAAGTTGTTTAAATTTAATAAGTGGAAAGTGATGTGATGGTTTGAAATACCGTTTTTCATCAAAAACATCATAATTTGGGAGAAGATGTTTGTGAATGTATTGAATATGCCCATCGGGGTTAATTACTGCAGCGGAATTATAAAAAGGAGCTGAGGAACGTTTTCCTTTATCTGCTTTCGTTATACACCCTATTACAACAATTGTTTTTCGCACATGTGATTTTATTTGGTCTATAATTTTCAGGTTGTTTTCGACAAAATCTTGCTTGTAGACGAGATCTTGAACTGGATATCCTGTTATTGCCATTTCAGGAAATAAGACTATATCGCAATGTTGTTCTTCTGCGTTCTGTATATAGCTGATGATTTTATCACGATTAGCCGGTAAATCACCCAATATGGGATTAATTTGAGCTAGAGCGATTTTGAGTTTATAATAAACCATTTTTGTTTTTTCTCTTACAATTATTATGATTTGTGAATTTTAACTACATATGCTGGAGTATTACTTGATTAGGGACATTTAACCTAAAATAAAAAACTTTTTTGCACTTACCACCAATATTTCCTTGAGTACTTTGGTTGATGACCAAATTTGCGTATTCTGTGGGAGTAAATTAAGCTCCAGTAAATTTTGTCTAAATGCGAGGTGTAATTCGCATACATTCGTAGTTGGCAATAGGGTAATTCTCATCAACCAACCGGATTATGGAACAGGATTTATTGATAAAATCTCTGATTATAAAACCCCCTATGAATATTGTTCCGATATTGATGATGAAGAACCACTAGAACCATCAAGCGATCCGATTTTTTACGAGAAATTGATGTATCATGTTCGATTTCGTTCGTATAATGATCGTGTGGTAGCAGCGGAAGAGATTCGACATGAAATTTTCAATATCGGTGAGGTAGTTAGGACAATAAATGGAATTGGTTCAGTCAAAAATGTTAATATTCAACCTAAAAAACACGCAATTACGTATGATGTTGAGCTTCATGATGGGAGTACAAAAAATTTCCCCGAAAATGGAATCATAGTTCGAGTTCTTTCTCCCATTGAGAGTGTCCTCCAAAACAGTGCTTCAGAACCTTCTATATTCACGTTGCGTTATTTTTCACGATTGTTATACAACACATACACTTCGAGCAATATCAAATTCATCTCAAATAGTAGATTAAGTTTAATGCCCCATCAGGTGTTTATTGCACATAAGTTAATCATGGAATACTTACCTCGTTATATTCTGGCAGATGAAGTAGGTTTGGGAAAGACCATAGAAGCGGGTATTTTTGTAAAAGAAATGATATCACGTAACCTAGCAAAAAAAATTCTTATTATCGCTCCTGCGAATTTAGTCAACCAGTGGATTTTTGAATTTCAAAACAAATTTTCCATTCGATTAGAGCGCTTTGATTCCCAGTTTGTCAAGAAAGTTGATCGCTGCGATCATCCTAACGTATTTTACCGAACTGACACACATCGAGAACACCCATTCGTTATATGTTCACTGCAATTTGCGAGAATGGAACGAAATCGGGAACTTTTATCATCTTTGTATTGGGATATCGTAATCTTTGATGAAGCTCACCATCTTAGACGTTATATCCAGAGTTCTGGGCAGTTTAGAGAAACTCTTGGGTTTAGTTTGGCTAGGAAACTCAGTGAAAAAGCACGAAGTCTACTACTTTTAACGGCAACTCCGATTCAACTTCACTCATTCGATTTATTTAGTTTACTTCAATTGATTCGACCTGATATTTTCCATAATTTTGAAGACTTCGAAATTGAAAGGAAAAATCTACCCATTATCACTATGCTTGTAGGAAATCTAAAAAAATTCCACAAGTTGAGCTTTTTCCAGCAAGATAACATGATTGGATTAATTCATGATATATTGAGAAGCCCTCCTCTTGTATACAAAGGAGTACATGCTTATTATAACTCAATTCTTTCTGATGAAGGTGAAGAAGCAAAGTCAGAGAAAAAAATTGAAGTGAGTGAAGAGGAGCAAAATAAACGATGGCACATAAAAGATCTTATCGAAAAATCTGTTGTTGACAAGAAACTAGGTAGAACATTTTCGTATGATAAGATTAAGAAATTAACCCAAACCACTTCTGGAAGACAAAAGTTAATTCGTAGGCTGCAAGATTATCATTTTTTAAGTAATTTTCTATTTCGCAATCGGAAACGTAAGATATTTTCCGATAAATTCGTGCAACGGCTTGTAGAAAATGTTGAGGTTTACCAGACAGATGAAGAAGCAAGTATTTACAAAGAGATCCGATTGTATCTTGCAAAAACTTATAATGAAGCAGTGGACTCTAAGAATCCTGCGTTAGGTTTTGTGATGGTAGTTCTCCAAAAGCTACTCACCTCAAGTCCGAAAGCCCTAATTTCATCACTTGAAAAACGAATTGTAAAGGTACAGGATGTAATTAAGCAAAAAAAAAATAAACAGAGAACGCAAAGCATTCCTGAAGACGAGGATTTCTTTAGCATTGAAGAAGAAGATGATTTGGACGATGTCGCAACCTATTCTGGCAATGTTAATGAGGAAGCTGCTTTGATTCGTAAGGAAATCGATTATTTATTAAAGCATCTGGAAATTCTGCAAGATTTCTTGAGTCGACTTAAGAAACTAAAGACGGATTCAAAGCTTAATGCATTGGTGAAGATTGCTAAAGATCTTCAGGATAAAAACAAAAAGATCATTATTTTTACCCAGTTTAAGAAAACGCTATTTTATATCAGGGACACTCTCAAAGGCTTGGGATTAACTGTTGAAGAATTCCATGGAGATTTGGATGGAGAACAAAAGGATAAATCGGTCGAACGATTTAAACTTAAAGGAGATGTTTTGGTCTCTACAGAAGTGGGTGGGGAAGGTAGAAATTTTCAATTTTGTAATGTATTAATTAACTATGATCTCCCTTGGAATCCTATGAAATTAGAGCAAAGAATAGGGAGATTAGACCGAATCGGGCAAAAAGATGATATATTAATTTATAATTTTCTGGTTAAAGGAACTGTAGAAAGTCGAATTTTAGAAATTTTAGCGAAAAGAATAAATCTCTTTACAGAATCTATAGGAAATCTGGAACCTATTATTGCTAACCTCGAAAAAAGCATAAATAAGGCAGTTTTCAGTGAAGATAATCTCTATAACACCTCCAGTGATTTCGAATATGAGATTATGAATGAGCAAGACAAACTGGAGGAGGTAAAAGCATTGATGGAAGAGGATTTTATTTTAGATCGGAAATCCTTTCAGCTTGATAAAATCGAGGGAATTATTCAACGCGCAAGTGAACTTAATGATGAAGATATTTCTGCTTTTATTGACATATTTTTTAAAAAGTATCACCCCAATAACCAGACATTAGGAAAGATTTCGCAACTTCGGCATCCTTCGGAATCGAACTATGTGAAAATTACAGTTGATAATACATTACGAAATGCCTTAGATTTGAATAAAAGAGAATTCTCAGGTGTATTTGACTTAGAAACTGCTCAAAATCTCGAAGAGTTAGAGTTTTTTGCCCTTGGTCATCCTCTAATTAACTCATTAATGGAGTATTGCAGAGGAGAAGATTTAGGGCAACCTTTTTCCATCCTTCCTATAAACGCAGAAAAATTTTTGAGAGAAAACCCGAATTTGAATTCTGAGGAAAGAGAGGCATGTGAGAATTTCCTAATTGGAAATCAATCTCTTTTGATGTTTGTCTATGAATCTGAAGTTTGTGGAGTCTTTATTGAACGTATTGTGAAACCAATAGTAGTCACGGCTTCGGGAATAATTCTTAAAACCTTGTCTGATTTCCTCACCATACCACGAAATTACACCCAGCTAATTGGCTCAAATATAGCAATGGATGATAAAAGAGGACAACATATTATCAAAAAGAAAGAATTAGAGATGTTAGAGGATATTGCGAGAAAATATTTTAGAAAAAAGAATAATCGGAGTAAAAAAGAATTAGATACATTAAATGAGGTTATGTTTAAAAAAGAACTCCAAAGAACTCTTGCATTAGGTCAATACAAACGTGAATACATCTTGAATAAAATAAGATTACATAATAAAAGATTGAAAGCCTTAGAGACTCGAGTTCCAACCAAACGCCAATGGGATAATGTTTACAAAATTACCGATGAACAAAAACGTAAAGAACGTGAAGAGAAATTAAAATCTATTGAACGAGAGATGCAAGCATTAAACATTGAATTGGACGACCTTCAAAAAGATTTGACAGAGATTGAATTTGATTTACCGGATGATGTGAAACGACTTGAATTTTATCGCTCGTTATCCAGGAGAACTCAACTTATCTCTATTGGAAAGTTAATTCCAACTAAACCTTAAATTATTCAGAAAAGACCTCATTAGTGAATAGAATTATGGCTGAAGAAAAGAGCAAGTTACCGTATATGATGAAAGCTTATCCAGACTTACAAAAGATACCTTGGATTAGTCTTATTAACTCCCCAACACCTGTAGAGAAATTGGTGGGACTGGAAAAAGAACTTGATTTTGATGGATTATACATTAAACGGGATGATTTGACTCATTCCGAATATGGTGGTAACAAACCGCGAAAATTTGAATTTTTACTAGGAAGAGCCATAAAGCGAAAAAAGAAGCATATCCTAACATTGGGGGGGATAGGATCAAATCATTGTGTGGCAAATTCCATGTTCTGCAAGCAGCTCGGATTGAAAAGTGTTGTGTATTTACAAAATCAACCCTTAACAGAACATGTACGGGAGAATTTATTACTAGAATTGTATTACGATGCAAAAATTGTGCATAAGCACAAATTTACGCAAGTTGGAATCGCCATAGCAGTAATATGGCACATGATTACCCACTGGCGTTCCTATCTAATCTGGGCGGGAGGAAGCAATAAAATTGGAACCATTGGCTATGTCAATGCAGCATTCGAGTTGAAAAAGCAAATTGATAAAAAAATCCTTCCTGAACCAGATTATATATTTACTACTACGGGTAGTTCGGGTACAACTGCTGGTTTATTGTTAGGCTGTGATTTGGCTGGATTAAAATCCAAGATAATTGGAATATCTGTGAGTTCAAAACAGTTTGCCAGTCGTAAAAATGTATTAAAATTAGCAACTAAATGCTTAAAATATTTAAGAAAATTTGACTCTTCACTTCCCGATGTTCCACTTCACAAGTTAGATAATAGATTAGAAATGAATACGAACTATTTCGGTGGTACTTATGGAATTATCACGGACTTAGGGCAAAATGCAGTGGATTTAATTAAGAAAACCGATGACATCAACCTTGAGAACACCTATACAGGAAAAACACTTTCAGGATTACTTGCATTTGTTAATCAATTTCGAGATTCCCTCCAAAACAAGACTATCCTTTTTATCAATTCCTTTAGCAGTGTTGATCAAACGGAAAAGCTGAAAAAAATGGATTATCATAACTTGGATAGCAAAATGCATCGTTATTTTGATGGATCTATATCTATAACTGAAAAATTAGTGAAAATTGACAACAAATTCCGCACCTCTTAATTTTCAACCTTTTTATCTGGAATATGAATATCTATAACAAATTCTTTGGCTGCAGCACTATAAAATTTCATTTTTACATTGTATACAGATCTTTTTTGCCCACTCTTGAAAACAAACTTCTTGCGAATGAGATCATCCAAGTGGCGTTTAATAGTTCCGGGATTCCAAGGTTTACCGTCTAGCAGTGCATTGGAGAGTTGTTGGATAGTCATTTCTTTGTTTTTAATGAGTAGAGTCAAGATTCGATTCTTATCCTTTTGAAGAAGAAGCCTAGATATTTCTGGATCTCGAATAACAATAGATTCCCGAATTTCCTCCGGTTTCCAATCCATTTCCAAAGCAGATTTCTTCTCTAGTGACATTTTACTTTCTCTTCAATCTATTGGTTTAAAGCGTTCAAAATCGATATTGTAATACATTCCTGCACCGACTATGTATTGTAGGGGCATTCCAATGAACATGTTTACGAGCATGAAAATTATCCAAAAAATACCAAAGGGTGGGGTTCGAAAAATTAAAGCTAAAGATCCAAAAATATGAATAGGTAATTGGAAAACAAGGAAAAACAATGCCCAAGTTCCAAATACTCTCTTTGAATTACTCTTCAATATCCTGAAATTCTCGATAAATGCATGTTTCAACTTACCTTGAGCAGTGATACTAGGAAACATCAACATAAATAGACTATAGAAGAGATATGATAAGATTAATCCAACAGTTTCGTAAATTAGAACCTTTTCCCATGATATATCTTGGATAGCTCCTTGAACCCGTGGATGGTTGAGTATACCCTGAATAGCATTCGGAAATCCAAACACAATCAAAGCAATTATCGCATATTTCCACCAAAATTTTGAAAGGTATGTGAACGCATTACGAAACTCTGTGAACTCGTCCCCAGAATCAATAATATCTACAGCTAATCCATTCGCTGTGGTTAAAAACACTCCAATAAATCCGCTGAAAATCGCGATGAATGCTCCACCTATGTATCGGAGCGGTTCATCTTGGATTGTAGTTCCAGTTATTGTTCGATAAACGAATCCAATCCCGATTATTATGAAAAATATGACTAGTGTCAATGAAATCGCAAATAACTGCACTTTTAAAAACGGCTTATAATTCTTGAATAACAACCGAAATGATTGTTTTAGATCATTTATTGGTTCTTTGTTCGATCTCTGTGAATTCA
>JAEOTN010000392.1 GCA_016839865.1 Promethearchaeota archaeon
AAAGAATTGATTTCATAATCATTGAACTTGTTTTCTACTTCCTTTTTAATTGTGTGAACAATATTATGGGTGTCTTCTAAATCATCTTTAGATTTCAAGACGACTCTAACTGCTAATTCGAGTTTACGCCCTGCTGTTCTAACAGCAAAATTTTCAACGTTTGAAATTTCTGGTAGTGATATTATAAATTGTTTTATATGTTCAATCCTGTCAGGATCTACTGCGTTGTAATCAATTAACTCATTAAATGAGACGCGAATGATCTTAATTGACTCATAATACGCGTAACATACTGCCACGATTGCTAGTATCGGGTCAATTATATGGACATTGAAGTACGCACCGATTAAAGCTCCTATCACAGCAATATTTCTAATTAAATCACCTCTAAAATTTACACCTTGAGCTTTTATCACTGAATTATTTAATTTTTTTCCAATTTGAACGATTTTTGTAGAAATAAATATGTTAACTCCAATAATTCCTAATAAGGAAAACATACTGATTAATGGATTCTCGACCGTATATGCTTCGTAATTTATCAAAGCAATAATTGCTGAATACAATATATAGCCGTACAGGCCCATCGTTAGAAAAGACTCTATTATACCCATAAAACTATTAATTTTGTAATGCCCATACATATGGTCAGTATCTGCGGGTTTTCGACTGAATTTTAACGATACAAAAGTTAGAACTACGATAGCTATATCAATTATGGAGTCCGTGAACTCTCCTCGATACGATACACTATTTGTAAAAAACATCATAGTGGTTTTGATTATTGATGCGATCACAACCAGAATGATTGAATAAATGGAAGCACTTTTTTCCAGTTTCTTTTGTAGTTCTAGTTCCATTTGAGTTTTTAGTACTTGATATTATATCAGTATTTTTGTTTTTTCACGTGTTCTATAGCTACAGCTAATGGAATTGTAGAAGGAATATTATCTGCTAAAGAATGCGATGTAGTGATTTTTTTTTTACATCAAATTTATAACTCCATTTCTCCAAAAATAATTTGGTAAAACCGTCTTATTATTGGAGGAATGGTCTTTGATATGCCCCCATTGTGGAAAAACGATCTTTAAAGGAGAAATAGCTAGATTCTGCACCTCATGTGGAAGTTCAATTACCCAAACTGATTCAACTCCTGCATCAATACCTAAGCCATCACCTTCTTTATACACAGAAGGACAATTTAATCAACATGGATTGAAACCACAAAAATGGGTAACCTATGGAAAAACTGATCCAAATAAAAAACCAGATTACCAATGGCTTTCAAAACGAACATGGAATATCATCATGGGGATTACGATTTTCATTGGGTTGTTGCCCGTGATATTTCTTTTAGGTGGATTTTATATCGATACACGAGAACATGTGAATAAGGGTTTAAAATTAGTTCTAATCATTTTAGCATTTATATTATGGATTGGAGCTGTTTGTGGCGTAATTTATCTGATTATTTTTCTTTAATGTTGTTTTGATTTTCGGTTATTTGATACATCTTCAATTTTTTTGACATGAAATATCGATCTCTCATTTCTTTGCACTCTCTATCTTTTTTGCCTTTATATATGGTTAATTCTATGTCTGATTTTAGTAACATTTTGGAGATAAATAAATGGAAAGACATCAAAGATCGTTTTTTGGTCAAAAAGTAGGAATGATTTTCGATTCGGGTATGTGGAATGATGATTGTTCATATCTTTCATTCTTAAGAAAGAGAGAATCTGGAATCTGGGAAAAACCCTCAAAAGGTGAGGGTAAGAGAATTAAATTGAATTTGGGAGAATTAATAATGTTAGAAAAAGTATTAACTGGAAATCTTTCGAAATGGTCAACGGTACATCGTTTTAAAGAACAAACAACCTCAATTTCAATTAACAGGAAACTAGATTCGAATATTCAGAACGAAGTGTGGATGAATGTCTCAGGATATGCAAAAAACCTTCGAAGTCCTGAAACTGAAATCTTGGCAATGATACTGCACCATATAATTAAAGAAAAGATTGTGTGTGCTACAGTTCCACGAAAAATAGAGCAAAAACCACAGATCGAGAATATTTTGTGAATATATCAAAGGGATAAAATAGATCTCTATCTCTTTTCAAGAACTCTGCCCCAACAACCTGGTACCTCTACATCCAAGTGATTGTTTTTAATCCAAAATTCAGTGGAATCATTGAGTATATCAACAAACTTCGATTCATCTAATCCAAGATTCCATAATGGAATTTTTACCTTTATGGGCTTGAATGAGGTGGAAACCACCACAAGTAATGTTTGTTGAGAGGACTTACGCAAAAATGCAATCATATTAGAGTTAGTGTTATCAGCCCAGATGGGAGTGAGATTCCCATATGCCAATGCATGGTTATCCTTTCGAAACTGAATGAATCGCTTAATGTTCTCATAAATCGCATTGCCAATAGGATCTCTTTCGGTGGTCAAAGAGGGCATAGGTTTACGTACCTCGCGATCGGATTTAGTGGGTATTACAATACCTTTCAAACCAATCTCATCACCGTAGTAGATTTTAGGAATACCATTAAGAGTGAAGAGCAAGAAGAATGCTGGTATTACATGTCTCTCATCTTTTAAGATGGATCGAATTCGAGTAACATCATGGTTTCCCAAGAAATTCATCAATGCTATATTCTTATTCAAGCCCCATTGTGGATGAAAAGCTTGCTCGAGAACTCCTTTCAGCTCCCATAAATTATTTTCATTAATCCCGTTATAGATTGATTTGTATACTTGATAACCAGTTCCTGCATCCAGTAAATCAGGACCTATCCAATTAGAATATGGATTGTGAATAAGTTCACCAACTAGAAAACAATCTGATTTCACTGATTTACATGCACGTTTGAAATCGCGCCAGAAATCATTTCCAATTAAATATGCAACATCCATCCTCCACCCATCGATACCAATTTCTCCAACCCAATATTTTGCAGCATCGAAAAAGTATTCTCGAACCTCATGATTATCCAAATTTAATTTAACGAGCCCATAATGTCCTTCCCAATTCTTATAATCGAAACCGTCCATGCGAGGGTTGAGATGGGATTGAGAAAAGTCAATATAGTGCCATCCTTGCTTGGAAGAATGCTGTTTATGCTCTTGAACATCTTTAAAGCTGAAAAATTCCCTCCCGACGTGGTTGAATACTCCGTCAATAATTATTCTCATTCCCATTCCGTGGAGCTCATTCACAATTTCTTTGAATAAATCATTTGTGCCTAAACGGTGATCAATTTTCCAATAATCAGTTGTATTATATCCATGACTTTCAGATTCGAATATAGGTCCAAATTGGATTATATTAACGCCCATTTCTTGAAAATGATTGTAATAGTCTCGTATTTTCTCTAGACGGTTGACGGTTTCCGGTTCATCTTTTGCATAATATGGGGCATCAAAAAATCCAAGTGGATAGATATGGTAGATTATTCCTTCTTTAGCCCATTGGGGCACGTAATCTAAGTGTTCCATATGTTTGTTCTGAATATCTCGAACCTTTCATTTAACTAAAAATTTTCTGAAGTATGATTTACTTTCAAACTATTCCATGTTGAAAATGCTACTGTTTGTCTAGCGGTTTATACTTCTTTCCCACTTCGTATGATTTACCAAGTGGCTTACCCATAGTTCGATAATGCATGTCTGTAAACATCGTGACTGGATTCAATTTTTCGATATCGATCTCATTTCCAGACATATACTCAGTATCGCAATGAACTGCATATACTTTTCCAACAAACATCTCATTTCTTCCCACATCTAAGGTTTCTAGAACCTCACACTCAAAATTCACTGGAAACTCTTTAATGAGGGGGGAGGTCTTGAGATCTCCAATAAAAAATTCAAACACTTCAGATTTGTCCACTTTATGCCCAGATACTCTACCAACATAATCTGCTTTTACAATATTATCGGGATTTGGTACATTTACACTGAAAGTTTGATTTTCGCGAATACCAATATTTGTATAATGCGATTTCACTGAACTCACATATACATAAAGTGGATATCCACATGTAATCCCAAAATCCGATACTGTATTATATGTAGGTTTACCATTTACGAATGTCCCTACTACAACAGCAGGATGTGGAGCAGCAAAATATTGATAATCTGGTTCATGAAATACTTTTTTCATACTCTATGGATTTGATAATCTAGATAATAAACATAACGAGATTAACTGTTTCTTGCTTTTTCAGCACCTATAGTTGTTTCTGGTCCGTGTCCAGACAGAACTCTCGTATCACTAGGTAACTCCATTAATCTCTTCAATGATATTTGCATATCCTCAGGATTACTATAGGGGTTATCTACTCTCCCTAAACCATCTAAAAATAATGTGTCACCGCTAAATAGGAGTTTATCTTTCTTACTATAAAGACACACTCCTCCAGGACTATGACCAGGAGTGCAAATAATTGTAAATGTGTTTTCCCCCAAAGTGATTTCATCACCCTCATTGAGATATTGGTCGACATTACCAGAAGCATCAAATGGAATAACGAAATCACAGTGTTTGCACCCCATTAATACAATAGTCGAGTTTGCTTGGATTTTGAATATTGGTTTACTTGATTTTCCGCACTTTGGGCAATCTATCTCGGGATGTAATTCATAGATCTTTTCTGGCCAATTCGTATGAATTAGAAAGACTTCATCATCCTTATGAATTAAAATTGGCGCACCAGTTGCTTCCTTCATCAATTTATTACCCGAAGAGTGATCCGGATGACCATGTGTATTAATGATGTGTGTAATCGTTAGGTTTTTAGATTCGATATAACTGAAAATTTTTCTAAATTCTGACTCAAAAAATC
>JAEOTN010000005.1 GCA_016839865.1 Promethearchaeota archaeon
CTCATCTATCATACTGTCCAAGCCATTAACTTCCAATGCATGTCGATACATCCCGAGTTCAAATTGCTCTCCATAACTACCCAGACTCGCTGTATGTGACAAGAGCATCCTAAATGTAATTGGAATATCTGGATGGATGGGATTCCTTAAAGAAAAAGGTAAGAATTCATTAACATCATCATCTAGATCATAAAATCCTTGTTCATACAATTGAAGAAGAGCAACAGCAGTAAATGATTTTGTAATTGAGCCTATCATGTAAACGGTATCAAGTTCGGGTTGTTCCCCGTATCCACTAGCCCATATAATGTTCTTATCCCTGATAATTGCAGCTGCTAATGTGGGGATATGAGCCTGTGCCATTGATACCTTAATTAATTCGATAACGTCAGGTCCCACTAATATTGGATCGTCAATGGATTGGTTTGTTAACATGGCTGCTGGCTGGTTTTGAGATACTATGAAGAGCAGTACCATCAACCAAAATGATGTAACTCGTTTATACAATAAAGTTCTCATATACTTGATTCAGCCACAAAATATTAAAGAAAAGAGGATTGAACATGATGTACAAAAGTTTGCACATTTTTTGTTTCCCCGGATATGTGGAACACAAAATTCCAATATTTATTTAGAAAATATATGCAAAAAATCAAAAGACGTTTCCAACGATTTCTTTGACGTTCTTATAGTAGGTATCCTTCTAATAATCCATATTAACTACTTTGGCAGATTTTCCAAACGATGGTTTTCTAGTCGATCGTATGTATCTCCAAAGAGGTACTTGGTAGAGTTTGATAACCAGATAGTTGGAAATAATGGAGAAAAGCCCATATATTTTGAAGCAAGTTGATCCAATCTCTTCTCATCTTCATTCTTCAAATTCAACTCGATTGATCCAAGGTTTTCTTTCAATTGTGCGACGCTGGACACACCCAGGATTGGAGTAAAGACCCCTGCTTTTCCTAGAACCCAACTAATGGCTACATGACTTGTAGGAACACCCAAGTTATCTGCTATTTGATCAACTTCTCGTGCCAGTTTCAAAACATTTTTTCCCCTATCTGATTCCCAAGTATCTGGTCTAATTCTTCCTTTTCCATCTTGTGATCTTGTATATTTTCCGGTATAGAGACCTTCTTGAAGCAAATGAAAAGCTGCCATTGCCATATCCTGTTCTCTACATAGAGGGATTACTTCACTTTCAGCAAAGCGAAAATCTATACTGTATGGAAATTGAAAGGTAACAAACCCATCAAGACCGAGATAATCAGCCATAGTATTTGCTTTTGACACAATCCATGCTGGTGTGTCTGAAATTCCCAAATAATTGACCTTACCCGCTCGAATAAGGTCATTCATTCCCAGTAAAATTTCTTTAATCGGTGTAGTATAGTCCCACATATGCAAGTAAAGGATATCAATAAAGTCTGTATTTAACCTTTCAAGGCTTTCTTCGACACTGCGTCTCATATTTTTTCTTGCATTCCCACCACGATTGGGATCATCCTTTTGTGGATTTCTAAGCTGCTTATAACTATACAATGAGAACTTAGTGGCGATCACGTAGCGATCACGGTCTTCTTTAACATATTCACCAATAATTTTCTCTGATTCACCATCTTGATAATTGCAAGATGTATCTATATAGTTGCCACCATTTTCACTAAACTCATTCAGTATTTGGAATGATTCCGCTTTATTTGTTCCCCAATCCCAAGCGCTGCCAATTGTCATTCCCCCTAATGCAAATTCAGAAACTCTTAATCCACTATTTCCAAGTAATTTGTACTTCATTTTTATCATCTCTACTAACAATTCATGCTATTCTACACTATCTTCAGGTAATTTGATTACTTTCACCCACTCCGGATTCATCTCAATTAAGACTCTTCCTGGTAGTTCATTCATTATAGTGTGCAGGTATTTATTTCTTAAATCAACATCTAAAACATAATTAGTCATAAGTAGGGTGATTACTTCTTCAAATTGCTCAAAATCGTTTTTTGTTCTAATTCTGCAGGTTCCACCAAGACTAATATAAGGGATGGAACCTGGAGAATAATCTGGAAATTGGTTGGGGTCGACAACAGAAATCCCCATCTTATCATTTCCCTTTTCCATAGACCTCACTTTGCGGGTATGATCGTCCGTTTGGAAGTAGTATTTTCCCTTGAAAAAGTAACCCCATACAACACACATATGGGGAATATTTGTGTAATTTGACGTGAATGAGAGGATTACTACATTTTCCCGATTGTGCAAATAATTGATTATTTCATCATCTGTAATATTATCTTTGTAGAATGAGAAACGTTGCATATTTGTTTCTTCTTGTTCAATCATTATATGCAGTACTGCTTGAGAATATAAATAGTTATTCAAATGATAATTTAACGGTTAAAACTTAAATTGAAAAATAATTACACGAAGTAAAGGTTGAATGATACAATATATTTTGATCTGATTAAATTTCCTTCTCATACCTTCGAAAGGGTACAAAATTAATATCATACCCCTTAATCTCACAATCAGAAATACCTTTTGCGGGGATGCTTAGAAACATATATGTAAATTCGTTTTTCAACGCTTGTACTAACAAATCTTCGAACAATGATTTTCTAATATCTTGATTATTTTTCCCAAATGTGTATATTCTGACCCCACAACTATTTTCTACCCTTGGGAACCTATTCATTCTCCCCATTGCCATAATTTTTTCCTTCATGAGGAAAACAACCCCCATAACAAAAGTTGGATCTTTGATCCAACGCTCAAGCATAGGACCTGGATCGACTCCAATATTCAATTGATTAAACGCATCTCTAATCTTCTCCTTATGTTTCTTATATTCAAAAGCACAGAGAGAACTTGGTCTTTCATAATTATTCGGTATTAGTTTTTCAATAGAGAATTCAGCATCAAATTGGAGTAATTCACCCACGCTGAACTCATGTTTTTCAAGAAAAGAATCAGGGTTCCAATCGTCTCTGATATATGTATAAATTACATCAACATTCTTCGATTTGAGTACAGCAAGTGTTTTCTCAAATAATTCTTCTTCAACCTCTTCAAATCCTTCTTTAATAAATGGGAAGTGGATGGATCCATACTGTATATCATCCACTTTTTCTTCAACAGCACTCGGTATAAAACCGATCAATTCACCCTTGAAAAAGGCATAATAACGAGTTTCAGGAGTAAAATTATCTCCCGAGTAGAGTTCTTTTAGTTCTTTTTTATCTGGGTAATATAATGCAGGATAGTCGACTTCCTTCACTAGCTCAATGTGAGCATCTAATAAATCTTCAGCATAATTTCTGAATTCAATTTCTTTTACTATACCATCACATCCTATCAAAAACACCATCAAATGACAATGTCAAGTGGTTATTTATTATTAAAGTAATGTTTGAACCGTTAAAAATGTAATTGTTTTGTAGAATATTTTTTATAAAATTCTGTAAGATCTTTGAACCATAAAATATCTAATTCGACGCTCCGTACTTACATCTCTAACATGTCAATTGTTTTCTCTATGCAGAATTCAAGACTAACTAAGTTTAATGCAAATTGAGTTTTCGGTATAATTTTGAGAAAAATTTATTGTATGATGGGTGGAGTTGATCTATAAGATCCAAAAATGACATGATTTTGTACACATCAAGATTTTCTTCTGAAATCTCATTTTCGTATTGACTGATCCAATTAGCTAGTTCTATCCTTCGTTGTTGATGGATTTTATTAAATGATTTTGCTTTTATA
>JAEOTN010000393.1 GCA_016839865.1 Promethearchaeota archaeon
AAACGAGGTAAAAGACTCATAAAAATTGATGAATCTTACACAACTCAAACTTGTGCGAAATGCGGGGCGCGGAAAAAGCGGGGATTGCATGAACGAGTTATTCATTGTGAATGTGGAAATCACCTTGATCGAGATTTGAATTCGGCAATTAATATTATGCTGAAATTTATCTCAGAAAAAAAAAGGTATGAGTTTCTATCACAAAAAACCTCTGTGGACGAGGAATCCTTTCGACACCAGTGGAAAGGGTTTAGCACGATAAACAGCTCCCTTTACTGTGTAACTTAGGGAGACTCGTGTGAAATTCCTCCCTTGAGGGAGGGGTAGTTCACTCTAAAAATCAGCTAATGGAACAGTACCATCAAAAAAGACCATTTCCCCATCAAAATGGATTTGTGCGCATATTATGGGAATGTTTTGCCTTCGTGCTTTAGATAATGCGCTTGCAAATTTTGGATCCATCTCTTTATTTGGTAAGAAACTCTTTGCCTTGTGAAATATGAGAAAAAGAAGCATACCGTTGTATTCAATTATCTCATTCACATGTCTGGTTCCTCTTTTTGTAGGAGCATCTGGAAAATATGCATTACCGTCTTCTTTCACAAGACTTACTCCTTTTACTTCTAATGGGACTCTATCCATCATGAAATCAATTCGGCTTTTACCCAATAGAACTTCACTTTGTATCTCTTTAACATGTTTAAATTCCTCAATTAAAGGAAAGACTCCACGTGAGATTCTATTATGCAATGCGGAATCAATTATCACCCAAGAACCTGATTTTGATTCCACTGCTTTAACATACCAAGGTAACTTCGCAGTTCCCTTAACCATTAGTAAAGGTACATGGGGGTGAAGTAATTCGTTTAATCGACCAGGATCATGGATATGCGCTGTTGTCTCCTCTCCATTATATCGAATGTGTGCGACAAACCGATTTGGTCGTTCCAGAAATTCTGATTTCACAATATTCGGTATCGAAAAGAGAGGGATCATCACTAGGAACTATAACAATTCCTTTTTGAATCTCATTCTTCTGAAAAATTACTTATTTACATAGATTGAATTATGAATATGAATTCGTATGAGCGAGTCAAGGCTGCTCTACACTTCTCCGGACCGGATAAAGTTCCATTATTTTCTCAGAATCTCAAGACGGATGTACTACCAATGGCTATGTTGCCCTCAAAAAATTGGCATCCAGGGCATACTCCTGAGGAAGAAGGTCTCTTTCCTCATCCATTTGATGATTTTATCGTGAATCTGGGATTATACAAATGGAAAAAACCTGATTGGGCAAAAGTTTCGAAATACAAAAAAAACCGATGGTTAAACTATCCTCGTGAAGAAATAGACGAGTGGGGGTGTATTTGGAATCGCTCAGGAGGAAATCAAACAATGGGGCATCCGGGAAGAGCGTCCCTACCCCATTGGAAGGATCTGGATAAATATTTAGAGAAACATACACCCGATCCAACAGATCGCACCAGATATTCCCTTTTTTTAAAATTAGGCAAACTAGTTCGGATGCTTGGGTTAAAAAAGTATAATGTTTGTGTTCTAGGTCATGTAGGACCATCACAAACCGCCTCCATGATTCGTGGCTTTAGCTCATATCTAGTAGATCATGCTAAACATCCAGAGAAATTGAAGAAATTATTAGCACATCTCACGACTTTTTATGTGAAGAGTATTAAAATGTGGGTGAAATTTGGTGCCAAACCTCATGGATTCTTGCTTGTGGATGATCTTGGTGAACAATCTGGTCCTTTTTTCAGTCCACGGACTTTTAAGAAATTCTATGAACCTGTTTACCGCAGTATATTCCAAACAGCACATGATTATGGTTGTGAAATGCACCTTCACTGTTGTGGGAAAGTGGATAAGCTATTACCTCATTTAATAGAATGGGGTCTTGATGCTATCGAATTTGACTCTCCACGAATGTCTGGGTATGCTGACTTGAAATCATATGTAGGAAAAATAATGTTTTGGGCATCAGTAAACATTCAATCCATCTATGTTAATGGAACTCCAGATGAGGTTCGGCGGGAATTTTGGCATATGATGAGGAATTTAGGAACAAAAGATGGAGGATTTGGTTTATATCCGTATCCGCAACCTTATCATATCAATGCACCTAAGAAGAATATCAAGGCATTATATGAGGCACATAAACAATTTGGGAACTATTCTAAAATAGCTAATCACTGGTGGGAACATCCCATTGATGAAGAATCATTATCGGATATGGATACAGTTCCTTTATTACCTCCAAACACCCCAACGTAAAACGCAAAATAATTATACTTTAAAGATGTAGGATTGATAATGAATTCCCTTGAAAGAGTAAAGGCTGCACTTCATTTCTCTGGTCCGGACAAAGTTCCTTTATTTGGTACAGGTCTGAAAACGGATGTGTTAGGATTTCATATGATCCATCCTAATTCTTGGCAGCCAGGACATACTCCTCAAGAAAAGGGGCTATTTCCTCATCCAAGTGATGAAATAATTTTTCGAACTCGACTTTATCGGTGGAAAAAGCCTGAATGGGCAAAAATTCCAAAATATCGAGGATTGAAATGGATGAAATTCCCACGGGAGGAAATTGATGAATGGGGATCAATATGGAACCGCATTGAAGGGAATTTAACAATGGGACATCCAGGAAGACCTTCTCTTTCCGATTGGAAGGATTTGGATAAATATATCAAGGAATATACCCCAGATCTGACGAACCGCAAAAGATTCTCTCTATTTACCGGACTCGAAAAAATTTGTCGATATATTGGATTGAAGAAATACCGTATGTGTGCATTATGGGTTATGGGTCCTGTCCATTTAGCATGTAATATGAGAGGATTTTCTCATTATTTAGTAGATCATGCTAAGCATCCTAAGGAATTAAAGCAATTGTTAAACCATCTCACTGAATTTTTTGTTAAATGTATAAAATCTTGGATTAAATTTGGAGCAAAACCTCACGGATTTGTATTAGCTGATGATTTAGGCACACAATCAGGACCCTACTTCAGCCCAAAAACCTTTAAGGAATTTTACGAGCCTTTATATCGTACAATATTTCAAACTGCTCATGATTATAGATGTGAAATTCATATGCATTCTTGCGGGAAAATTGACCGGTTACTACCCTCCTTGATAGAATGGGGTTTAGATGCAATAGAATTAGATAGTCCTCGTATGTCTGGCTATACTGATCTCAAACCATATCGAGGTAAGATAATGTTTTGGGCTTCTCCAAATATTCAATCTATATATCCCAATGGAACTCCTGATGATGTGTTTCGTGAATTTTGGCACATGATGCGAAATCTTGGAACAAAAAATGGAGGATTTGGGCTTTATCCATATGCTGCACCCTCCGTTATTGATGTTCCAAGAGAAAATGTCAAGGCAATTTTGCGTGGTTTAAAAGAGTTTGGAACTTATTCAAAAATACCTATTCATTGGTGGGAATCTCCAACTCTAGAAGAATGGGATATGGATACTGTACCTCCTCTTCCTCTTATGAATCCATAAGAATATTGAAATATGGGTTCTCCTATAACATTCTTCATGAAGATTTTAGTTACTGGTGCAAGCGGATTTATAGGTTCTCATTTATGCCCTTTCTTATTATCCAAGGGTCATAAGTTACGAATTTTACTTCTTCCTCACGAACCAGATCCTCCATTTATGGCAGAAAATATAGAAATTTTCAGAGGAGACTTAACAATATCTGAATCTCTTCAAGGAATATTTGAAGAAATAGATCTTGTGTATCATTTAGCTGCGTGGGCAGTATTTTATGGAAAAAAACATCAATTTTATGGAACCATCGTGGACGGTACACATAATTTACTACTGGAAGTGGAACATGAGCTAGAAGTACACAAAGAACAAAGAATCCGATTTATGTATATATCCTCATTCACCGCATTAGGATTGGGAAGGCATTTTGTGGGACTAGATGAGACTGCAACACTCCAAAAATGTGGAGTATTTTATGCGGACGCCAAAAGAATTGCAGAAGGAATTGTACAAGAATTTGCTAATTCAACACCAACTAAGGAGAGATTTGAATATGTCATTTTGCGTCCTGCGAATGTGATTGGACCTGGCAGTGTTCATGTAACAGGAACTGTAGATGCATTTCTAAAAAATAACATGCGATCTATTGATCATGGAAAATGGCCTAGTTGTCTGACCTTTATTGATAATCTATTGGATGGATTTTATCTTGCTGGAACTCTTCCCCAAGCAGCAAGCCAAATCTATCATTTACGAGATGGAGAATCCTTTAATGATGTGACTTGGAAACAATATCAAGAAGATATAGGAAGTGTTGTAGGAGGAAAGTTTAGAGGGAATATGCCATTTAAGATTGCTTGGGTATTAACTGGAGTTTTAGAAGCAATTTTTCGATTCTTGAATATTAAAAGTCCATATACAAAAGTTACTATAGGGATTATCGGTCGAGACTTATCAGTGGATAGCTCAAAGGCACGACAAGAATTGGGTTGGAAAACCAAGATATCCTATTCAGAAGGCATGAAAAGGATAAAAGAGTGGATAAAAGTAACGTATAACGTCTAATCCTCCAACGATCGTGCTAAAATTTCTCCAATGTCTAACACGGGATTGCCATCATTGAACATAAAACCTTCCTCGCATGCTGGGCACGCTGATACTATAAATTCTGCACCGGATTCCTTCAATTGAGCGACTCTTTGTTTTCCAATGGTGTCAGCTACATCGGCGTGGTGAATTCGTTGTACTCCTCCACGTCCGCAGCACTGTGTTTCATTTCCATTCAAATGAACTTCTCGAAAGTCTAATCCTGGTATTTTTGAAAAAATATAGCGAGCATTTTCTATGTCAATTGTCCCCATTTTACCTCTTGACGAAATACATGGATCATGATAGGTTATTGATAATTTTACAGGTTTGGTAGGTGTAATTTGACCTCCTTCGATTAGACTTCGGTAAAACTCAACTGAAGTATACACCTTAAATTTATGGTTAAAACCTAAACCCTTGTAGGTATTGCGAATCGTATTGGTGCATGCAGGGCAATCACTCACAATTATTTTAGCTCCGGATTTCTCAAATAGTTCCAAATTTTTCTTTGCAAACTCTTTCACCGTATCATTGAATCCTAAAGTGGCTAATGGTCCTCCGCAACAAGTACGTTCGTCCATGAAAGTGCAAAATCTAATTCTTGCATTTTTGAATATCTTCATGTTAGCTTTTACAGCTTCGGGCTTTTTCTCTGCCATTACACACCCGGTATAGTAGAAAACATCCGGATCATCAATTCTTACATTCAAATTGTAGTGTTTAGAAAAAGTTTCGGGAGTAAATGCTGTTTGATTATCAACAACTCGGTCATTAAATTCTTTAGTTCCTGGAATGTGAATATCGCGGTCAACTAAGTCTGCTCGAACTTGAGAAAGAAGGTCTCCTGTTGAAATATCCATTGGGCACCATTCGCGACATCCATCGCAATTAGTACACATGTATGCAACTTCTGCTGTGTGGGAATCAGTGAAATCTAAGTTTCCGCGTTCTGCATGATACATCAAACGTGCTTTTGTAGCAGGAGCATACATTTCTTTTTGGGTTACTCGTAAAACTGGACATTCAAATCGGCACATATTTGGGCATATTGCACATTTTAACAGTTCCTTCATGTCAACATGAGTATTCTCAACCTCATAGAAATCCTTTTCATGTCGAAATCCACTTATTAGTTTTTTAACGTTTTTCCAAGAGCTCTCAATAACCAGTCTTGCTAACCATTTGAACTTCCTAAGCTTCGTTCCGATTCCCAAATTTATATTCTCCTTATTCTTTTTTTGGTTCCTCATATAATTTACCGGGATTCATGATTTCATTCGGATCCAAGACGGTCTTTATCTTTTTCATCAAATCTAGGACAGGACCATGCTCATCTCTCATCCATCGAGCTCTTGTGACTCCTATCCCATGGTGGTGAGATATTGAACCTTCAGCTTTTAATGTTCCTATCATAGCTGCATCCCATACTGCGTTGTAGAATTCTTCTGTTGAATTCCCATCGATAACAATCCCGCTAAATGTGAAGTAAAAACATATTCCGTTAGGGTAAAAATGTGAAGCATGACCAGAAGATAAGAATATTCCATCTACTTTCTTTATTTCCTTAATTACTCCATGATATAATTCAGCTGCTTTATCCCACATACATGCTACTTCTACAGTATCAATAATCTGACTTTTTGGAAGAAAAGTTGAAGTCTCACTGATATTAAATCTGGTTTCAAACCAATGTTTCACGGGATCTGAACCACAATCGATTCCATTGTATGCAATACAAGATTTCTTTATTTCTGAAATCTCTAAATCCACTAAGGATTCGATAGGGGCTTCACAAACAAAAATAACCATCACTCTATTCTTTGCTTCGGGTTCATTGTAGAAATGCCGTTCAGTTTCAACCTTATCATAAATACGAATTACTGCAGGATAAATCTGTTTTTGCATTATTGACTGAGTAACTTGGATGCTATCCTCGATAGTATCGAACACAAAGGAAATTCCTTCCTGTTTTTTAGGCAGTGGCCACATTTTCAGAGTTGCTTGAGTTACAATTCCCAAAGTTCCTTCAGAGCTTAGAAATAGTCGTTCCATTTGCGGACCATTGGATGCCCTTGGATAGAGTTTTGTATCCACAATCTCTCCTGTTGGTAAAACAACACGCATACTGAGTACAATATCTTCGATTTTACCGTATTTTGTACTAAACTGGCCTGCTGCTCGATGGGCGATCCATCCTCCTACAGTAGACATGTGATAACTTTGCGGAACATGACCTACTAAATATCCCTTTTTCTCTAATTCTCTCTCCAGCCATTTTCCATTTGCTCCTGATTGGACTGATACGGTGAGGTTCTGCTTATTTACCTCTATGATTTTGGTCATTCGCTTCATATCAACCATAATTCCTCCATATACAGGAATTGCAGCCCCTACTACACCCGATCCCTCACCATAAGGGATAACTGGGATCTTCTGTTCATTAGCAAGTTTAAGAATTTGAGAGATTTGGTCTTCATTTTCCGGCCACACAACTACATGAGGTAAT
>JAEOTN010000394.1 GCA_016839865.1 Promethearchaeota archaeon
TGTAAAGTATTTAATTCCATTATCAAACCATTTAGTTAGTTCTAGCCGATCTGATATATCTTCTCTCTTTGGAACAGATTCAATTCAATCAAATTATACTCATATTCCTATGGATTTAACAAAGGAAGAAAACGTGGCAAAGTTGTTCCAACATATAAAGCAGGAATTTGGAAGACTTGATGTGTTTATCAACACAATTGGGGGTTCTTTGTATGCCCACCATATTGAAGACTATCCATTAGACGAGTTTGAGGAAGTTTTACATTTAAATCTGACAAGTGCGTTTTTACTAACGAAACATACGGTTCAGTTGATGAAAGAAAACGATCCACAAGGAGGAAACATCATTCATTTCATTTCGTCATCTGCACGAAAGATTTCAACAAAAAAAGGTCCATATGGGATTGCGAAAGCAGGATTGGCTAAACTCGTAAATTATGTATCCTCAGAGGTTGGTAAATACGATATTCGGATTAATGGAATCTCTCCAGGATACATATTCACCCCACGTCATGTGGAAGATATTGAGAGAAAAATGGAAAAAACAGGAAAATCTGAAGAAGAAGTAGCTAATTCCAAAATGAAACTTCAACAGATAAATCGAAGGTTATATTCTGAGGATTTACTGCCATTGGTGGAGCTTCTGAGCACCACAAAGGTTATTACTGGACAGAATTATAATTGCACAGTAGGAGAAGTGTTAGAATACTAGCTGTTATTCCTAAAAACTGGAAGCTAGTCTCTGAACTTCCGTAACGCTTTGAATCTGACCACGTTCCTTATAGATATAACCCAATGCTTGCAGTAATCCAATAGCCAATGGTTTGTCTATTAATTTACCTAGTGTTGAGAACTTTTGACGAAACAATACCAATTTTCCATCTTCTCGGAAAAAAGATTCTTCAATCTCTGGAAGATGAGTTTGGCTGAAATAACTCAAATAAAGTAAATTTTCAACTAATTCTAATTCGAATTGCTTTTTCACAATGTCTACTTTCTTAATATGCGCCTTAATGTTCAAAATCACACCCTTATATTGGAGTAAATGTGATTCTGGGGGTAAAACCAAGAGACCATTGCGATTATGTGAATATTTTATCATACTTCGAGGTATTTTATATTTGATTTCTCGGGTAAGTTGTTCCTTAACTGTTGATAAAATCTCTTCAGGAGTTTGAGGATGTTGTAGATTCAATAAGACAACACAAGGGACCACAAATGTGCTGTACATTCCGATATATTTAGAGAATTTATCGCGTTTCTGGATTTCTTCTTCATTTGTGATTTTATTTATTGTGAGATCTACTGATAAGTAAGTATCAGAACTGGTAATAGAACTGAAATTTGATTTTAACAGAGAAACAAGAGTCTCATCATCTTTAAGTACTGTACTCTCGGATAAAAGATTAGTAGTGATATCTCTTGTCAAGAATGGTTTTGAAGTATTATTAAAAGCAGAGATGGCTGGATCTTTTCGTAATGCTACATTTAGCGACGATAATGAATCAAGATCTTCTAATATGTCATTTTCCACTTGAGGAAGGTAGCTAATCTTTAGATTGATTTCTGTAGCTAAATTAATTTTTGCGAATATTATCAAAGATTTACTGAAATTTTCAGGTAGCTCATGATAATAAGTCTCAAGTTCTGAATATTCCAAACCCGCAACTTTATAGAATTTTGTAGTCTCGGTGTTTGTAATACACAAAACTTGATTTGGGTAACTCTCATAGAATTTCTCAGGTACTCCAGCTTTGGAAGTGATTTTCAGTTGTGCTCCGGGTTTAAAGTGATAAATTCCTAGTACCTTCAAGTGACTAGGAATTAATTGCATAACTTCTTCCATTTCTTCGGGATCTGGAATCCTATAAGAATAATCTGTGTCTAAGTATTTGGAAGCAGCGATTACCGAAACAACTACAAGTTGATCTTGACTAGATTTAAAACCCACCAACCATCCACAGGCGTTTCTTCGTGAGATTTGCGGAGTTTTCTCTACAAATTCTTTGATCCAAGGAGTAATGATCACTTTCATTTTACTACTAGAACATAGCGCATACACTAATAAAAAGAATTTAGGTGCCACTTTCAGAAGAAAGGATTATATGGTGGTATTTCCCATTTTATCATAATGCCACTTAACAAATTTTGGGATTTCATCGATAAAATCAAAATCAAGCATTTTCTATTCACGTTTATTACAAGTATTAGCCTACTTGTAATCGGTATCGTCGGTCGATTGGTAATTGTGGATCAATTAACTTTAACGGGAGTGTATCTTACTGCTGTAATAACATTCCACTGGTGTTTTATCGGTGTGGGAATAGTTTTTGCGTTGCTATCAATTGGAGCGTTATTCGCAATTTTGGATATTGTATAATTAATTTTTTATTCCTTGTGTATTTTTGGATTCTTCAATCACGTTTTCTCTATCTGTTTTTTACCACAAAAATAATTTAAGACAACTATAACAATTGCAGATAATGAGTTTTTCTCCAGATGAATTAGAACATATTAAAACTATATATCCTGATTTATGCGATACAGAGGGTAAAGTTGATCTGGAGAATGAGAATGCTAAAAAGTTATTGAAAGATTGGGAGGAACCTAAAGCTTTTGATAAAATTGGATATGCTCGTCCGCTCGGAGGTTTTTTCTACGAATTTCATGACCGGTTCCCTATTCCACACGAGGAAGCACAGAAAGAAGCTATTGAATTAATGAAAATAAGACATATAAAAGATAAAGTAATAAAAAAACTGTATTCCTCAACTTAAATTCATTCAGAATCAATCAATAAACAATAAATATCATTCACGTTGGTGCCTGTCTGTCCAATTTCTATCACGTCTTCTAGTTCCTTAAAAAATGCGTAAGAATTGTTTTGCGAGAGATATTCAGTTGGATCTAATGAGAGCTTTTTAACTGTTTTAATGGTGGTTCTGTCCACAAGAGCTCCAGCTGCTTGAGAATTTCCTTCAATACCATCAAATGCTAAGGAGACTATCGAGTAATTTATTGATTTATTTGGATTATTCAGTAAATCCTGAACCAATGCAAGAAGTATTTCTTGGTTACGCCCCCCGATACCCTCCCCCTTTATGGAAACAGTACATTCTCCACTGTTCATGTAAAAAATCTTACCGATTTGTTTTGAATCGCTTGAAGTGATTATGGAAGCTAGTCTCTTTCCTAAATCTTGAGCTTCTCCTACCATTTCGGGAGAAGATTGCCTACTTTCCAGAAATCCTTCTCCTTCTAGAACATTTTTCATTTCCGAAACCGCCATAGATGCTGAACCAATTATCATATTTGTTATTTTATTAAAAATTCGATGATTCTGCTTAGGATTCTCCGCTAATAACCCGTTAACTCCCTTTCTTAGTACAACACGAATTGATTCCGGAACAACATGAACAATCCGGTATTTTTCAATGATTTGCCAAGCACTAGCGAAAGTGGAGGTATCATGAGTAGTTGGTCCCGATGCGATAGCATCTAAATTATCTCCACGGACATCTGAAACAATTAAGCTTACTGCAGTACGTGGAAAGATATGAGTAGCTAATTGTCCTCCTTTAAAATCCGAGATATGCTTTCGTATGGAGTTGATTTCTTGAATGTTAGCACCACAATTCAATAGCGTTTCATTCAATGCTCTTAATGATGATATTGTTATTGGTCTTTTTGGGAGAGACATGAGTGCAGAACCTCCTCCACTAATAACCACCATCACCAAAGTATCAGCTGAAGACTGAGAAACTAACTCGATTATTTTCTTCGTCCCTTTTATTCCATTTTCATCAGGAATCGGGTGAGATGCATACACAATATCAACATTGCTTTGGATACCACTAGGTGAGTTAAAACTAAGAGAATTACCCCACTGTTCTTCCTGTTCTTTTGGAACATTTATACTACCATAACATGGTAATACTGATCCAATTTTTTGAATAAGAGCATTCACAAGACCAGCAGTAGCTTTACCTCCGCCAATTATTAATACGGTAGAAAATTCCATCAGATCATATTGAACTTTTTGAGAAGATAAACGGCTAGATATTTGGAGCTGGGTACCGTTTACGTGAATAGAACTTTCGATTAATTTGTCAGGCATAACAGTTTGTAATCCTCGTTCAAAAGCACTAAGGAGAACCTTGCGTAGTTGTTGTGAATGTTTGTCTCCTTTTTCCACTAATCGAGAAAATTCGGATTGAATGTTTTTCATTAGTACCTACTCTATACAATTTTTGATACTATCCAAAGTTTTCGTATTTCGATATCCACTATAACGGACTTGAGGAATATATTTGCATGGGTTATTCTAGTTTTCACTCACACGAAATAATCGATCAATAAAATTTCTAATAACTACTCAAATATAATATACATAATCAAAGAAAATGGAATGGACTTATGGTAAAAATTGCACCATCAATATTATCAGCGAATTTTGTGCGACTTGAAGATGAGATTCGAAAAGTCGAAAATTATATTGAAATTCTTCACATTGATGTAATGGATGGTCATTTTGTACCGAATTTGACCATAGGTTCTCCCGTAATAAAATCTATCAGAAAAATTACTGATTTGGAGCTAGATGTTCATCTTATGGTTAATAATCCAGAAAATATCATCGCAAATGTAATTGAAGCAGGTGCAGATAATATTACATTGCATTATGAATCCACAGATGAAGCGACACTTTTTTCATTGATACAAATGATTCATAAGGCTGGAAAATCCGCTGGAATTTCTCTCAGTCCAAATACTCCGGCAAGCGTAATTGAACCTTTCTTGCCAAAAATAGAACGATTATTATGCATGACTGTAGAACCCGGATTTGGAGGACAACCCTTTCAAATGGGTTCCTTAGAAAAAATAAAAGAATTAGCTACATTAATTCAGAGAATTAATCCAAATATCTCCCTTGAAGTAGATGGGGGCATCAATAAAAAAACAGCACCACTCGTTATAGATGCTGGTGCAACACTGCTTGTTGCTGGATCTGCAATATTTGCACAACCAGATCCCGTTGCGGCAATTCAAGAAATAAAAA
>JAEOTN010000395.1 GCA_016839865.1 Promethearchaeota archaeon
ATTTGGAGCGAGAATTCGTTCCAATTCCAGTTGAGTTATAACATTCGGATATTTACCATATCCGAGATATCCTTCCTGTCGGAATTCGTCCCAACCTGTGGCAACAATGATTGTGCCAACTTTCAATTTCTCTATCTTGTCTGTATCATCGAAATCAATCGCATTTAGTTCGCATGCTTCCACACAGAGACCACATTTTATACATTTATTCATGTCGATCTGAGCAATCATTGGCACTGCTTGAGCAAATGCTATATAGATTGCTTTACGGGTCCCGAGGTTTTGGTCAAATTCTGAAGCTCCATAGGCTGGACATACATCTACACAGGCACCACAACCATTACAGTCCTGGTTTGTGTATTTTGCATGTTGAAGTACTTCTATCTCGAAATTTCCTACAAATCCAGACACTTTCTGCACTTCTGAGAGTGTCATTAGATGGATGTTTTCGTTTCTATTAACCTCTAACATCAAGGGTCCGAGTATTCAGATACTACAGTCGTCTGTTGGGAAGGTTCGGTCAAGCATGGCCATTTTTCCACCGATCGTAGCTTGCTTTTCAACCAGATATACTTCATATCCGTTCTTAGCAAGGTCTAGTGATGCTTGCATTCCTCCAACTCCACCACCAATCACTAGTGCTTTCTTTTCTACTGAGAATGATTTTTCCGGTATAGGTTCATGAAAGATGCAACGCGCAACGCCAGCACGAGTTAGTTCTTCGGCTTTGAGTTGTGCTTTTTCTTTCTCATTCATGTGAACGAAGGATACTTGCTCTCGGATGTTGACAAATTCCAGATACGATGGATCGAGTCCAGAATCTCTCAAGACCTCCTGAAAGACGGGGAGGTGAGTCTTGGGGCTTCAAGCACATATTGCGATTCGGTTTAGTTTGTGCTCCTCTACCGCAGCTTTAATCAAGTCTGCGCCCGATGTGGTGCAGAGGCTGATATTATCTGTAGCATGGGCTACGTTCGGTAGTTTAGCTGAGTATTCAGCTAATTTCGGCGTATCTATGACTCCGGCGATATTGATACCGCACCGACACACAAAAACTCCAATACGAATTTCGTCTTCTGTTGCCATTGGACTATCCTATTGGTTTTTTTGGTATCAGTTACTTCAAACACACATCTACACGTTTATAATACTTTTCTTAGCATTTTCTTTAAGATTGTCAAGGAAGAAAAGTCTTTGATACAAGTTTTCCAAGCAGCAACTTTGATAAAAATAGTAGTAATTAAAAATGGGTTTCCATATTATTGTTCATCAATTACAAGAGGTGTTAATTAGCTATGATCTGGTGGAAAATAAATCGCATATCTGGTTTTGAAAGTTTGAAGCAAATTAACGCCCATAAGAACTAAATGTAAATGATTCTGAGCGAGTGGGTTGCTTCTTCTTTGTAAAATTCGCGAAAATAGAACATTCTATACATTAGTTAATTGCACTTGAAAAATTGGTGAAGATGAGGTATCAGCTAATGAAAAACATACAAATACAAATTCAAAAACTGGATAATCAATTAGATGTTGATGAACTAGCGTCCTTAACAATTAAGATGTGGAAATTTACACGTCCTGACCAGAATCCAACGGTGGAACGCTTTGGAAATTGGATTAAGAATCTAAAATATGACACACCACCTATAATCATGAAAGTTTATAGAGAGGAAACTCTTGTGGGGTGGGTTCTCTTATTTATCCATGATTCTAAATGGTTGGAGATTAACCCTTGGGCTTTGGGGGGGCATCCACATATTCTGATTGAGGATCCTGACAAGGCAATAATTGCACAACTGTTAGTAAGAGAGTGTATTACCTACGCTATCGAGAATGCGTTCACCAGAGTTGAATTAGCATACATGAAAAAGGATACAACTGAGCAGTATCCATTCGATGTATCTCTATATACGAAATGGAATTTGGAAAAAGACGATGAAATTGTTTTCATGTCGTGCGAAATTGCAGAAAATGAATATCTTCAAGTCGAGTTTCCGGAAGGAGTAGACGTCGCTCCTTTAAAAGATACTAAATATGAGGATCTCTATAGGTGTTCTTATGAATCCTTCAAGCATAGCGGGGATCGAAATTTTCATTCTAAAACGGACGAGGAAAGAAGAGAATACTTTAATGGCTTATTCGATAAAAATGAAGATCTAATAGAAAAAGCTTCTATTGTTCTCGTAAAAGGACAAAAACACATAGGATTTACCCTTGTTAGACCAACACATGGAGAAGGAAATGGTCACTTGCAAGTAATTTGTGTAATTTCGGATTTTCGAAGAACAGGGCTTGGATCAAAATTACTTAACTATGCAATTAATACACTGAAAAAACTAGGTTATAAGACTATGAGTCTTGGGGTAGACTGTGAGAATAATAATGCAATAAAATTATATGAGAAATTCAATTTCGTTAAAGGATGGGAACGTGTGACTTATGTTTGGAAAAGAAAATAGGAGATATAAAGGAAGAATTAGAAAAAAAACATAACTCCAATCGCTAAAAGAAAAATCAATACAATAATTTGGAAAATCTTAATGGGAATTTTTGGTGTCAATAAATGACCTATTTTTGTAAAAATTAAAATAATCGGTATTGCTAGCAAGAAAACAATCCATAAATCTAACGGACAAACGCCATTGATAATATACAAAGGTAATCGGAGTAATGAAAGTGGTAATAATATTGCTGCGAAATTTCCAATTAAGGATTCCCGGTGGTGCCCTGTACTTTCCAATAATGCTACATTGATTGGTCCGGCAGCTGATATAACACTAGCTAGGAATCCATTAGAAAATCCACCAAGATAAATAACAAATTCGGGCACTTTTCGTATTGGAATTTCTTCTTTTACTTCATCCACCTCAGTTTGTGGTAACTTGGGTTTCCTGTCTCTGATAAGGTAGATATATAATTTTATGACCGAAAACAGAACGATGAATATACCCAAGATAATCTCTAGGATTTGTGCAGCTACATATGGGATTAAAAATACACCAATAATGGCACCAGGAACCGCGGCTAATAGGACTTTACCCACAAATTTCCACTCCACAAATTTTCGATATTGAATTAAATTTACTAAACTAGGGAAGATCCCCCAGAAATTAGTCAACACTATAGCAGATTGAATTCCGATTATAGGAGTGATTATCGGAATAAGAATTAATGCGTCTCCAAATCCAATAAGACCATATACAAAACTCGATAATGTAATGAAAAGAAGAATATAGTAGGGGGATATCATAAGAGATTCTATCAGGATTTTGGTATCAATTGATTTTTTAACACGTTTAACCGTATATAATGTTTACTTCGAAATTTCTTAACCTTACCAAGAATCATAATCTTTTTTTTTTGTTTATTCCCCAAGATAATCATAATAAACTTGTATAATTTAACGTGAATTTTCATGATATCAACTATAACAGAAGAAAATTTTTCAAAACTCGATCCCTTTTTTGAGGAATACTTCAAAGACCACGAAACAGATAATCCAAATGCATTAACACAGATAAAACAAAATCTAAAAACAAGTTTTGAGGTGAAAAAAATATCCTTACTTGCTGTTTATTCTCATACTCAAGAAAAAATTCAGATACTCTTAGGAATCGATTTAAAAACCGGCTTCATTATGTTATGGAACCTTAAAGAATCATCTTCAGAAGATAAACAATCTATAGAAGACGTGATTCAAGTTGGTATTGAGCACCTGCAAAAACTAAATTTCAAGATAATACGTATGACTTCTAGATTTACAACTGGGATCAATGAATCTGTACTGTCCAAATTAGGATTTCATATATATGAAAGAGCTAAGATGGATTTATCACGAGAAAATTTCCTTAAATTATCCCCTCCTCAATCGAATCAACACCTTTCATTTCAAAAATGGAGTGAAGAAATAAAAGAAGATCTTATCCCCATACTAGTAGAATCCCATTTCAATTATAATCATCCAGATGGGTATGTATTTAGTCAATATGTTGGAACAGAGGGATGTCATAATTTAATGAAAGATATGGAAGGAAATAGGTTTGGGCAATTTTTACCGGATCATTCATATGGATGTTTTCTTGACGGTCGATTGATGGGTGGTATCACATTTCTCAATCGAGAAGGTCATGGATATATTTCAGAAATTGTGATAGACTCTGCGTTAAAAGGACAACATCTAGGTAAATTGATATTGTTCAAATCTATTAAGAAGTGGTTTGAAAACAATCCAGAATCCCCCCAAGTCGATTTAGATGTGACTCTTAAGAATCAAGGTGCATATAATTTATATAAATCTCTCGGATTTCAAGAACAAGGTAGATACGTGTTTTATTGTTGGGTAGATCCTTCAATTCATACTACTACAAAATGACAAGAAAAATAAAGTCGATATCAAGACCAAAACACGTTTCGTAAAATCAAAAATCATTATTATTTTCTTATAATGCTAATGAATAACAGTATAATTGCGCCTAAATTCAAAATCGATCCAATTCCTATCCAGGATGCGGGAAAAATCCTCATATCAACGAGCATTAGATTTACTGTAGAAATAAATACGATTAAAACAACAACCATTAATCCTATGATTTTCCATTTTTGTTTGCTGTTACTAGTTTCAGGTAAGATACGTATTACTAGATACATACTTACTCCACAAAATATTGTCATCAATACTATGATAGAAATACCTAATGGTAGCTCTAGTATGAAATTCTCGTAATCTCCCGGAGGGCTAGCTTCGAAAGTGAATCCCCATCCTTCGAAAAAATAGAACGAAAATATCGCTATTGGTAAGATTGTGACCAATAAAAGGAACACTATAACTCCTTTTCTCTCTCGATAGAATTTTTCTCCGAAATTGATAATATAAAAACCTGTTCCATAAATAATTACCTCCGCAATTATGATAGCAGGGACAATATGGATTAGTCGGGTGTACATTTCTTCCACTTGGGGTAAAAACATAGATAAAACTCGGATAGCTAATCCGACCATTGATCGTACGGTTAAAACAAAAAATACTGCTGAAAAATATTTATTGGTTAAGGAATTCGACCTGACTGCTGTAATTATACCCATAATCAATATAACTACAATTGCTATTGATAATTCCGTAATAACCAAGACGTCACGAGCCACTAAAATCCCTTTCCAAATACAACTATTTGATATAGCGATATTAATTAGTAAACTTTCAAATGCTTAATACGTATCGAGGTCCTTAAGTTTCGAGAGAATGCTTTATTGTCTAA
>JAEOTN010000064.1 GCA_016839865.1 Promethearchaeota archaeon
ATCCCCGTTTTTCGGCAGGAAATGTAATTTTAGGGGGATTTATGGTTATTTTAATAATTGGATTGCCTGTAATAACCATGAATATGCTTAGGACGAAGAAAAACTCTACCACAGAACAGATCTAATGATATAATTCTCAATTAGGCTTATTATCGCACTATATTGCATTGGGTCGTAATTCCACAGGTCTCCTGAAGCAGTAGTGACCACAACTGTATCTATCTCCGGAAAACAGTACAAAAATTGTCCCCCAAATCCTCTCGCTGAGAAAGAATAGTATCCTCGAATCTCCTTAGTCCACCATTGGTATCCATATCCCGTACCTCTATAAAATGTTGATCGAACACCATCTGTCATAGCGATATCTTCCTCAACCCAAACCCCAGCATGATCGGTTGTTGATTCATTTACCCATTCTTTAGATACGATTTGTTCACCATCTTTTGATCCATTATTGAGGTATAACAATCCAAGTTGAGCAAACTCTCGAGGGGTAAAGTACATTTCATGCCCTCCTGCATAATATCCTTGAGGATCTTGGGACCAATAGTGAGGGTATATACCTAGTGGTCCGAACAGATACGTATCCGCGAAAGCTTTTGTGGTCATACCACTTGCCTTTGTTAGAATAGCTGAAAGTAGATTAGGTTGTGGTGTACAATAATGCCAAGCTTCCCCAGGATTATGAACTAAAGGTAAATCTATACAATATTTCATTTTAATCTCACTTTGACCCCATAATTCCCAATCAGCTGCTGTATCATTAAAATTAAAACCTGCTTTCATTTCGAGTAAATGTCTAATGGTTATATTATGTTTGCGAGGATCTAACCCAGGAGTAT
The DNA here is from genome assembly GCA_016839865.1 of Promethearchaeota archaeon. The sequence continues at coordinate 843 of JAEOTN010000064.1, forward strand.
CATATTCAGGGAAATAATCCATCATTTTCTGATCCAAGTCAGGAATAATACCTTGATGAACTGCAATTCCAAATATCGCAGAGAAGAAGCTCTTTGTAGAGGACATAATATGGTAAGGTGTATTGCGTGCTCCATCGTTGAAATACCATTCTGCTAGCATCGTGTTATTTCGAATTATAAGGACACTACGGAGATATGGCATTTGCTCTGCAACCCAATAGGCCATTTGGATATGTTGTGAACTAAATCCATAATCTTCTGGTTCTGCATCTAACCAATTATATCTATAGTATCTAGCATGAACGAAGTAATATGTTAGAACGGATGATGAAGAAACGATACATAAACCAATACTAACTCCGAGGAGAATTTTCCAAACTTTTTTCATACCCATGCATCCTGTTTAAAGAGTGAAATTCCCAGAATATATTTTGTAAGTAAGATGACATTTATAAAACAATGTTATGCAAAACGTTAGCATTTCTTCTTGATAGGCTAAAAAAAAATATGTTGAGATATTATTTTGAATGAAAATAATTACGAATAAGTTGATAAAAGTCATGCAATGCTTGTTTTCCTAGGTCTGTGGTTATGAATCCATCCCATTTACTGTTTTCAATGGGAATTACTTGAATCAAGCCCCGGGAGGTGAGGAATTCGAGTTCATGTTTCGCTTGAACTGTCTTCAATCGGAGTTCCCGAAGGATCCAGCTTTGGGAACGTGGATTTTTTAGGCAGACTTCAAGATTTAGTCCTAATAACTATATTTTTAAGATTATTCATGTATTTTATTCGGTAGATTGAGTACTTTAGGTCCTTAGTGATTTAAAATCATAAACTTCTGATAATGTTTCGAGGTTTATGGTTAATAAAAGAGATCTAGTCAAAATGGGTATTTTATTGTTTATAGTATGTTTATGGCTACCAGAAATTGTTTTGGGGGTGGATGACTCTAAAATTCAATGGTCAGATGAGATTTTACCAGGGTCTACATTATATTGGCAGATAACGGATATTCATGTTGCTGACCAATACTCTCCAATAACATTGGGAGATAGGACACTCCATAAAGAGGATATACTCAGAATTGATATAATCGAACAGTTTCCCGATAAGTTAGAAAATTTCTATCAAATTGATTCATTTCCTACATGGATTCGTACATATTTAGAACAAGAGGAATTTGAGCACCCGTATTCTGGTTTGTATAAATTTCTTATATGTCCAATTCAACTTCAGGATAACGATAGTACAATCCTTAATTTTCCAGATTTTGTTCCTTTAATCCCCACTAATATCTCATCTGTGATGACTGATGAAAACGTATCATTATTCGAGAACTCAAAAGATAGTGTTCAATTGCGTTTCACATATGTTTGGAATGATCATTTAAACGTTACAGAATCATATATCATCAATATAGTAACCGGCATAGCGGATAATTTGGAAATTTTTTATGTGTCTAGTGGAGAGAAGCTTGAATTTGTTTGTTGGAATAGATTCTACGTAGATTTAATTTCTGGTTATCCTATATATTTCATCTTTATCTCTGTAGTAATTGGTTATATCGTGATATTGAATCTGATCCAAACCAAAATCACTGTAGGAGTAGATAGTAGATAGATTAAAAGCGATTTAAAAACTACACAATCCAACCTGACCAGTCCCATTAAACCTATAACAACAAAAAAATATACACTATTATGATTCCAGTTAAGGAACTTGCTGAAAAATTTGATGAAGCCATTGAACAGCATAATATTCCTGCAGTTATAGAAGCGTTTTCGGATGATTGTGAAATAGAACTACTAGGCATCAAGCTTCACGGCAAAGAAGGTGCAAAGAAGTGGATAAATTGGCTCTATTCTACCATTCCGAATATTAAATTTGAACCTGTGGTGATTATTAATGAAGGAAATGTATTTTACGAAGAATTTTTTGTTATTGTCACACTTCCAAATGGAAAAATGGTCAAATCTCATCAAGCAGAGACACTGATATTTGAAATTGACAAATTAAAAACACTGCGTATTTTCTTTAATCCTCTTGATTTTTCGGATTTTGCAAGGGGAGGACGATTAGGGAAAAGATTGTTTGATATATTGATAAAAAAGAGTGTTTCTGGATTAATTGAGTGATCAAATCACCCGTATTCGTTTGTGGTCTTGTTGTGTGGACCTATCCTATCTCTTATGAAAATAAAATGTTTGGCTGGTTTATTATGGAGATAATTCTGCTATTTGCATAATAAATGGCTCATTTTTCAACCAATGTTTCGCTCCTCATATACAAATAGAGAAAAAACGTTGTAGCAGCAACCCCTATGTGCCAAAACGAATGCCCTTGAATCCATGTATCAGGATAACATAAGACTGCTCCTGGTAAAGATTTTCATAACTATACTTTCTGTATAAAGAATGAAAATCCGAGAATATATTTTGTAAGTATGATGACATTTATAAAATAATGTTATGCAAATTGTTAGCATTTCTTTCTGGTAAAATTTGTCGTTCTCTCAGAGAATATCCTCTCAACGTAAAATTATTCCCTCTTCTAATCTCACCTTTTTGAATAAGTCAAAGATATAAAGAATTTTATCGAGTCCTAATGGATATAGATGATTGATATCCATGTTTAAGGACGTTCGAATACGTTCTAATTTTACAAATTCCGTAGAAATGATGGAACCGTTTAATATCTCAATTTGGAATATTTTGGAGTCGTTCCAAGTCTCACAAGTTCGATATATGCCCCACAGATGATTCCCGTCCCACGACATTCCTAAAACTCCTCCTGCGACATCATAGATTCGCCCTTCGATTACTCCATCCTTTGTAAATGCCATCAGCGTGTTTTTCGGTCCAGGTGCCCAAAAATGGGTCCCATTCCAGGTGAATGGGCTATACAAATCAATTCCTCCTAAATCGATCGTTCTGTGGATGGTTCCACTCTTATTTAACTCGAATAGCTTAGTTCCAGCGCGATTGGACAGGTACAAGTAGGTTCCATCAGTTGCTATGCCTTGACGGCCTCCTGTTCCACTTTCTGGTATGATAAACGAGCTATTATATATAAAATCCGTGTCATTCACCTTAAATTTCACCACTTTCAGGAGACTGTGGTCATTTGCCCAGAAAAATTCCCCATCATAGCATAATCCCTTTGGTCCAGCTAAATCAGATTCATTAAAGGAATAGGTAGTGTAAGCGGAGGTAAGTGGATTGATTTTGTGTATTTTTCCTGATTCTAATTTCCAAACATACCCATTTGCATATTCTACTGCCCAACCAAATCCTAATCCCTGACCAATGCGTTTAAGAACTTGTCGCGTTTCATCTACTGCAGGATATACATACATAAATTGATCTTCTGGGGCTCCTGGTGTGTACCCTAATTCTGTGCGTCTCATGTCTTCAAATCCAAGAGTAGGGATGGGTATAAATCCATCTCCAAAATCATTATTTGATGCATTGAGTGTACTGCTGTTTGTAAGTAATAAAATTGCCGTTGCATTATCAAATCCTTCAAACCTATTCCCGGTTACAGTTGCATTTGAAACTCCTGCGACTTGAACTGCGGATACATCGGTTTTATTATAGTTATAAAAATAATTTCCTTCCAACGTTACATTGGAATCAATAGAAATGAAAGGATCGGTTCCTCCTGCAAAAATATTATTCCTAATTTCTACATCGTAGTTATATTGCTCAATGGCTATTTCATGATAGCCGTTTTGGTAGAGTAGATTATTTTCGATGAGCGGAGAGGATTGTTCCATATAGATTCCTTCGGAGTTCGCCCAACGAATTATCGAATGGCTAATAGTGGCACTTGATTCGAATTGTGCAATTCCTAACACCGTATACTCGATTATAACGTAATTAAATATTGACGTATTCGTATTGTATAATTCAATTCCTGCCCAATCTCCATTAATTGGGTCGTCTGCATCCGAAGTGAACCAAATCTGTTCATTGGGAGTACCGTTTGCAATTACGGTTCCTTCAACTACGCCAAATAGTAATTTATTTGGGTTTTTGTAATTATGGTCGGGTTTAAAATTGATACTAGTGCCGGGTAATATTGTTAAAGTGACATTTGTGGGGACAAAGATACTCTCATTGACAAAAATATTACCTGACCATGTTTCGTTTTGAGTGATAGTTCCACCTTTGAATATTGGATTATCATCAGGTAAATCATTTGATTTGTCATAAAAAACCAAAAAATAAACTAAAAGCGATGCTCCTGTGATTCCAACAACCATAATTATTGCAATAAGGATTTTCTTATTGAATGGCAATTTATCCATCCCGTAAGTCAATAGTTAATCTCTATATATCGAACTACCTATTAATAAATATACATTATAAACTGTATGTTGATAGTGCAATCTGTATACCTCTCGTTTATTGAAATCATTTTTTCACTTGTTTTTCGCTCCGAACATACTTATATAGAAAGAATGTTGCTGCAGCAACCCCTATGTGCCAAAACGAATGCCCTTGAATCCATGTATCAGGATAACACAAGACTGCTCCTGGTAAAGATAAATTCCATATTAGGAAACTAAAAAAGAATGAAACGATTCCTGCAACAAACCATTTCCAATCTCGAGTAATCCAATTCAAGGAGTTTTTCGATTTATAAATGAGAATAAGTGATATTGTTTCAATAATTAAGGCGATTCCAGCTAATGAACTAAAGATATATACTGATATCCATCCATCGTGAATTATCCATTCAATAATTCCTATAATCACAACGGTAGGAAGATACAGTATAAGAAACAGTTTTTCGGATTTTCTGGTTAGACGTATGATAATATAATACAACAAAAAGATGATATACATATTCATCGAAAACGTATCCATAAATTCTGCATACCTAAGTAACGATCCATGAAACCAAAAGGATCCTACACCGATATTGATTGTGAGGAATCCATATAAGATCGAATATAGGCTTGGATGTTTCATGGGATTTTGCTGTGTCTGTGGAATTTCCTGATTCTTTTTAAGGTCGATCGAGAGAAGAATTGCTAGTCCCGAAATTACCAAACCTAAATTTGACCATGTTTGTGATTTCTCTCGAATTAATAGGTTCATAACGATGGGTTCACAAAAACAGGGATTCGAAGGTGTACACCCTCCTAACTCTCCTTGCCATCCATTTAATGCCATGATTATGAATAGAATTCCCCAAAGGGTAACATAAACAAGTCCTATCAAGAAGAATTTATAGCGAGAGAGGAATCCCATGAATGAGAGAAACACATATGGTAATTTAATTGTATGTTGAAAATCAAAGAAAAAAAAAGTAATTAAGAAAATATGATTTGAATCTATGCTTCTTTGATATATTCCAGCACGATTTGATTGTATCTTTGGTCCGCAGCAATTTCACTATTATCCGGGGTGCCAAAATATGCGCAAGTAAACTCGAAATAATCACTTCCATTACTGTATACATACGCATCAACATCCACAAAATGTGTTGTATATGTGGGTAAATCCTTTCGTGCAATAATTTCACTGGATACGTCACTTTTAAAGACGATTATGTAATAACTCGTCGTACTCGCGAGATCTTCCCACAGGAACTTAATATTGAAGTGATACCAACCCGCTGCATGCAAGTTAAATATGTTGTTATCTTCAACGGTACAAAACTCACTTTCTAGGAGTACAGCGTCACTTACATTAACACTATAGATTGTAGCTGGCCCTCCCTCTACAGTTTCCCAGATTCCAACAACATTATTTAAAGTACCATTAATCCCATCAACTCCCTCTTCACCAGAATCTCCTTGCGGTCCCTCTATGACTGCAAAATTAAGAGCTGAATATGTACCCATCCCTACACCTATTGCTCCGATTACTAAAGATATTATAACCAGAGCATATCCTTTTCCATTTGACATTTTAAACAACTTCTTCGTTTGTTATAAATTTCTTTATCCCGCCACTTCGTGACTTAAACAAATTTCTATCTATCATGTAATAAGCATTGCTATCGGGCTTAAAATATGATAGGTTGAGTTAATTTGGCATTTTTTTACTATCATGTTCTCAACTGCACGCTAGGAGAGTCGGATTGGATGAACGAGTGGATAAAAAGTTAGTCGTTCTGTGCGAGAAAGGTGTGGATCATTTTTTATACAAGTTAGTTCCAATTTGGACTATCAGTTCTACGGGGAAAAATAGTATGCCAATTAATTATCATCATGCACTAGAAAATGTTCCAGATTATAAGGAATTTCTAACTGTCGACGAACTAGATACTTCTAGTCGAAAATTAGCGCAAGACTATGACAATGTCGAGTTACTTGAATTAGGAAAAACAGATTTAGGGAGTCCCATTCTCTGTTTAAAAATTGGAAATGGAAAAAAAAATGCATTATGGTTTGCATTTCCGCATCCTAATGAACCCATTGGTAGCATGACCGTCGAATATCTATCTCATTACCTTG
>JAEOTN010000396.1 GCA_016839865.1 Promethearchaeota archaeon
AGAATTACTCGAAAAACCAAAATCTTTCCAAGCGATTAAGCGTAAGGTTAAAGGAAAAGAACTAACAACAAATGAAATACATGAAATCATTAATGATTGCACTGCAGGAGCATTGTTACCAATTGAAATCGCTGCATTTGTCATCGGATTAGAAACCCAGGGTGCCACTGATAGAGAAATTGTGGATTTAACCCATGCGATGGCACATTCTGGTGATGTCCTTGATCTTGGAGAAGAAGTTTTTGATAAACATTCCACAGGAGGAGTACCTGGTAATAAAGTTACACTTATAATCGTACCAATCGTCGCAGCTGCCGGACTTCTTATCCCGAAAACTAGTACGCGCGCAATAACTAGTCCGTCTGGGACAGCAGATAGTATGGAGGTTCTAGCAAATGTGATCTTCCCTAAGGAAGAAGTATTAAAAATGTTAAAAGAGAATAATTCGGGGATATTTTGGGGTGGAAGCTTAAATTTCGCACCAGCTGATGACGCTCTTATTCAGATCGAGAAACCTTTAAATGCAGATCCCTTTCCATTAATGATTGCTTCTATCATATCAAAAAAAATGTGTATGGGAGTCAAGAAAATGGTCCTCGATGTGCCATGCGGGAAAGGAACTAAGTTCCCTACAATTGACGATGGTCGTAAATTCTCAATACGATTTAAAGATATAGCACAAAGAGTTGGAATTGAAGCTATTTGTTTATTAACTGATGCCTCTCAACCAATTGGCCATGCTGTTGGACCAGCTCTTGAAGCTCGTGAAGCTATGTTTCTATTAGAAAACCCAAAGAAAGGATCCACAAGCTTGAGAAATAAATCTGCTGAATTAGCAGGAGTTTTGTTGGAAATGGGTGGGAAAGCTCCTGAAGGAAAAGGAACTGAGCTTGCAATAGATATTCTCAATTCAGGTGAAGCGTTAAAAAAAATGCGTGAAATTATTGAAGCTCAAGGAGGTAACCCGGATATAAAGTGGAATGATATAGAAATTGGGGCTCACATGGCGGAGATGAAAGCAACTAAATCCGGGTTCATTACTGAAATTCGAAATTATCACATCAATAGAATCGCAAAAATTGCGGGATGTCCTGCAGCAAAAAAGTCTGGAGTAGATGTAATATTCAAACGCGGATCTCGAGTGAAAGAAGGAGAAATAATTTTTAGAATATATTCCGATAGTGAAGAACGTCTCAAACAAGCTGTTAAGTATTATAACGCACATCTACCACAGAGATTCTCTGGAATGACTATTGAGAAGATTTAGGTGACTTTTTTAATACTTTTTTTAATTTTCCAAGATTCCATTCAACACTAAATTTGTATTCTTTTTTACGCCAAAAATAGAGAATAGTCCACCAAAGGAGCCCATTTAACAACAGAAATCCCATCCAGACAAAAAATTCCTCCGAAATGGCTTGAAAATACAAATTTTGTACAAGTTGGAATGTGAGAATCGAAGTCAATGGTTCAAAGATATATACTGTTAGAGAATTTGAGCTATACATATTCAGGAAGCGAACAATGCCAATATCCCGTTCCCTTTCTGAACTTTTTCGTTGGTATTTCCTAAACATCAGATAAAAGGATGCTATATAGATACATTGTCCTCCTAAATTTAGCAAATGAAGAGGTAATGGTACATAACTACTCGTATATCCTGACATCATATCAAATCCCATTATTATGATTATGATGTAGCCAATAATACAGACTCCCCCCACAGAAAATAGAGTAATTAACATTCTTTTCTCGTTTCTTTGATGGATGAGATTATAGCCCATAAATCCTCCACATAATCCAAACACAATGAGCGGGAAGAAACTGAATCGATTACTAGTTAGTTTTAATAAAAAAATGACTTGAAGTATTTTCCCATTATCATACAAGTCATCGAAGAATTGAGTTGGATCCGATATCCAAATCTCAAGGAGAATAGAAATAGCTATCGTTAGAATGACTGCAATACCAAAAATTCCATAAAATTTCAAATACTGGTTCCTTTTTTTTCGATAGACAAAATATCCCAATATCGAAAGGACTACAATTATCCAACCGAGAGATTCTATCATCCCTGTTGTTGAGTAATGAATTGCCCTCAAAGGAGTAAATTCAAACCGTTCGATTGCTCCTGTTATTAATGAATAGGTAGTCGGTCCTGGATGTTCTATGCTTTTTGGTGCAAATAATGTTAACCAAATATATTGAATTACAATCAAAATGAGACCTGATAATCCACGTTGGAGGAAATAGGGACCTGCTTTGAAATTCTCTTTTGATTCATAATCTGCTCGTACTTGATAAATAAACACTATCCCTCCTAACATACAGAAAAAACTTCCCCATAGTCCGAAGAAAATAAATGGGGCTGCAACTATGCGCGCCATAATATGAGCAGTAGTCATAATTTCTTCAAACAAGGGTTTATACTGGTGAACTACACGATATAAAAACGCATGGAGAATTACCATATAGAAAATCATCATACCTCTGATAAAATCTATGAATATAAGTCGTTTTGCCATTGTTCTCGCTAATCTCATGTTAGTTTTGTTTTACACCGAATCTTCTGAGATTGATTGTATCGTGTATAGATCTACAATTTCATCAACTTTTGTACAATCTGCTATCTGCTTATCTCTACGTAATCTTTGAAATACTGGGAAGCGAACTGAATATCCCGTATCCTGAGTGCGTCCATTGAAATACTTACCTGCATCTGCTTTTTGACTTATTGTTAATTCATCCCCAATAATTTCTATTACGAAGCTCGGTTTAAACCACACGTCGGGTTTTTCAGTATTACTAATCACATTTGAAGGACAAGAGTCGGATTTCGTAGGCTGTAACATTTTCCAGAAGATTTCTAGATCATCATCACTAAATCCTGTAGCTACACGTGTAAGAAATTCAAATTTTTGGTTTTCATCATTATACACTGCTACCAAAAAGGCACCATATCGGTTGGATCTCTTTCCCTTACCCATTAAAGCACCGATTGGAACCACATCAATGGAATCTTTCATTTTTCCGGCTTCTAAGGATTTTAGTTTTATCCATAAGAACCCACGATTTCCAGCTTTGTAAATTGACTCCGTAGGATGAATAGATTTATTCATAATCCCCTCACAATTCTTTGCTCTAGCTTCTTTGAAGAATTCCACTAATTCATCTGTCGTTCCAATATTTTTCTGTTTCACAATTTGGATATTTTTCTTTTCTGTAGTAATATTTTCTAATAATTTACGACGTTTTAGCATAGATTGTTCCATGGCTAGAAGTTTTTCTCCATCCTTTTCAAGATACAGAATATCAAACAGGTATAAGCAAACAGGTACCTTTTCTACAAATTCCTCAACATCGTACTTACGTCTACGAGTACTTAAAACTTGAAATGGGAGCATTTTCTCAAATAAAGCATCCATAGCAACTGC
>JAEOTN010000397.1 GCA_016839865.1 Promethearchaeota archaeon
CTGCCTTTTACATGTCTCAGAGCGTAAAATGTTCCCATCCCTGCGATAATGAAAAATAATGGCATTCCCGCACCACCCAGATAATAAACAAGTGCCGTCATTCCTTCACTGAGAACATCATTTTTTATATGCCAATCCATTGTATCAAAAAATCTTGTACAATGAAAGACAAACACAAGCACTATACCTATAATTCTTAGCCAATCAAGATCGTATCTTCTTTCATAAGTCCGAATTGTTGTTGTTGAATTATTTTCCTCTATTTTCATAAAAACGACATCCTAGAAACATAAATTATTTTTTTTGGTCCTCCCTCGATCAATCAGGTCGATTCTCATTCTTGGAGGATGCTTGACCTGAGAGTTTCTTTATCAACCATGCAGATGTATATTCCAGAGAGCCTTTAAATTTGAATTGTTTCCAAATTACGATAATTATACCCCAAACCGCTAAATTTATCAAAGCAAAAAGGAATGTACTGCCCATCGTTGCGTTCCAACCTGGCCAAAAGAGCATTACTAACCTCTGTAAACTCACTGCAATTATTCCCTCTAGAATAAATATTGTTAATGTCACTCTACCCACAGTTACTAATGGTTTCATCCATTTCATCCGTTTTTCCTTTATTTCTTCGGGTTGATAATCGATATACTTCATTCCTAGCCAGAAAAGGAGGAAGTATAATCCAAGTTGAAACGACTTGTAACCCCATATATAGTACCAAGTGTTCTTAATTCCTAAAGGGAGACACACTGCTAACATAATAATTCCAAAACTAAGTAAAATCACCCAAAACAACAACATTGATTTCAACACTTTTTTAGGTTTCCTATTTTTTTGAGCGAATTCGATACCAAAAAATGCTCCAAAGAATCCAAAGGATAAATGAGGAAAAATTGGAAAAGTGCCTAGAACGATAGGACTTAGGAAAAAATGAGCAATATAGTTATTGCTTTGTAATTGTAGATAGATGAACTCGCCAAATAACGGACGTATTAATCCATTACCCGTAAAAAACACTATACCTAAGATGAGAAAAATAATTCGAAGACGTTTAAAATTATCACCCCTTTTTCTTTTAAAATTGATAGCGAGAATTAAGGAAACTGATATGAGAGAGTATCCAATCATTGGAAGGGTACTCATTTCAAAGAATAACCCAAGATTATATTTAGCTGGATATTCACCATAAAGGATTAAGTAGGGCAGTACTCCAGTTTGGTTCCAAGTAATATGATTTCCTGAGATAGGACTATACATTACAACATCATCAAGATTCCTCATCATAAAATATAGAAAAAATAAACTAATGATGATCAAAAAAAAGCCTGAAACAACACTTTTTAGTAAAACTTGTCTAGGAGTTATGTTTCCTTCCTTTAAACGATTGAAGTTCATATAAGTATTTACAGCGCCACTAATACAAAAGAAAATCCCTGCCATGCTGGCGAATAATGTGATGATAAAAAATCCAAAGGTATCAGACGTTCCTGCAATTCCTCCCGTTTGAAAATAATAATCCCATAATATTCTATGAAATAGTATCATAGCAATTATTGCAAAACCCCTAAGGAAATCAAATGTGTAAATTCTTTTCATGAACCTTAAGTTTGATTTTGAAGTTTAAAAATGTACGTTTCAAATGTAATAAGTTAAAATAAGAATTGGGCTAACAAATCCGGAGATATCTTCAATCTTATTAGTATATTTTGTCAAAGGATAAGTAAATCCATAATATTTTCAACTTATTGATTTCTCATCTATTTCTAGTTACAAGGTCGTTAATTAGAAAGAAAAATATGAAAAAATAATCAGAATATGGATTTTAGTTTCTCCCCAAAAGCCTTAGCTTGCGCGAGAGCTTCTTCGGTAGGGTGTTCAGCTTCCTGCTTGGGAGGTTTATTCTTATTCATACGTAGTGCTCCTTTTGCATAGAACCGATCTTCAAGGATAGTTAGGTCAGGATTACCACTTAAAGCTTTTTCCATCTTCTCCCACATAGTTTCTTTGATGAGTTTTGGTTCAGCACCTTCTTCCGTAGTTCCCATCGGATTCGGTTCGTCAGGTGCTCCAGATGTAAAGAACAAAACGACCTTCCCTGTATACTTTCGAGCGATTTTTTTAAACATTTTTGCACCCATTAACATCCCTGCCATCATCCACGAACCAGCAACTACTAAATCATATTGGGATAAATCCGGCATATTTTTTTTGTCATGAGCTTCACACTCCAAACCTTCCGCAATTTTCATTCCAACTTTTCTGGTATTTCCACCACGACTATTGTATAACACTACTGCATTAACCATTATAATCACATCATCATCGGATTCGATCTATATATACCTTAATTAACTCAGATTTTAGCATAAATCAATAAGAGGTAAAAAATAAAAATAGTATCTGTTTACTCAGTATTCATTTTTTTTTGTAAAAATAAGTTCCAATAGATTGGATCATTATCGTTGCCATTGTTACGTAAATTATCGCTTTTTGAGCTAGGATTGCAATTCTTCGGCTTGTAAACCCATCGTATGCACTATAATTAAATCCGAACAAGAAGTAAAGATATACACCCATGCACAATGTAAAAAACACTAATATCACACCGTATATCTTCGGGAAGGATTTATCGGTAAAAATTGCAAGTGCATAAAACAAACCGTATATGGCAGAAACTGGAAACGCAAAAAACACGAAAAACACATGTGGACCATATAGAACGTCCCACGGCGTGAATGCAACGCCTATAAAACCTGCTGATGCAAGAAATGCAAAAACTGCCCCTATTATTGAAAAAATTCTTGAAATACTCTTCTTTGAAAAATACGATGGAAACGTCGATGCATATATCGTAACAGAGAATCCTGTTAAAGTCACTCCCACACAAAAAAGAATTGCAGAAGGTAAGTTTGGTATTCCAGTAACTGTTGTTAGCCTACCTAAATCACTGAACGGATTCATATCAAAATAATAACGTGTCACAGGGAACACCGTTCCATCAATCGAATAACCACCTGGAAAGAGAAAGAGCATTGCTATTGTAGTTAAAATGACAAATATGATCGGACTTATGAAAGTCCCCCATATTCCTACTTTTCGCATAAAATCTTTCATAGTTGTATATCCATTGTGAAATTTTTAACTGTATCTCTAGTAATGTGAGTTTTCATCCAATTAGGCAATAAATATTTCTACTAAGAAGCTATCGGTAATGTGTTTAAATATCCAAATTTCTTATCAAAAAATTATGACAAGCTTAGTTTTGTTGATAATCGGTGCAGCTCTCCCAATAGTATGGGGAACAGTTCATTTCTTTCCGATCAAAAATGTTGTTAAAGATTTTGGTGATATATCTGAAGACAATAAGAATATACTAAAAATGGAATGGATTATGGAAGGAATTGCACTCATATTTAATGGATTATTTGTAATAACTATGGTGCTTTTTGTACCAGAAGAGTGGGCAGCCTCCCTTGTTTACATATTAGCTAGTGCAATGCTAATTGTAATGACCATAGTGACATTGTTTACTGGATTTAAAGTAAATTTTCTACCCTACAAACTATGCGTCCCGATTTTCTTGAGTGCAGCAATATTATACATCTTGGGTGGATTTGTGTTCTAGTACAATCTACAATAACGCTCAAAATTCGTGAAATACCGATTTCACGACAAAATATAATACCGGGATATATATCCTGATTACATTCTGATGTTAGGACAAGGAAGTTTTGAAAATATTATTCCACATGATTTGTGCAATATCCTCAAAGGGTTTTTTCACATTGATATTATCTTTCGCACTAACCTCGATGAAACCTGCACAGCTTCTTGATTTTGCAAATTCAGCTCCATTTTCAGTGGTAACTTTTCGTTCATCCTCCAAATCAAGTTTAGTTCCTACTAGTAAAATAGGGATATCTTCCCGACGATGCCTTCGAATTTTCCACATAAAGTCATCGAAATGGTATAGAGATTCTTCATTAGTTATCGAATACAAAAATAAGATCCCATGTGCTCCCCTAGCATAATTTGGTAGCAGAAATTGAAACTCCTTTGCAGTTTCTAAATCCCAAATCTGCAAGATAACTGTAGTTCCATTCTCTAAAACTAGCTCTTCTTTATCAAATCCAACACCTATTGTAATCCGTGTATCGGTTTTGAACCTCGCGGATGTAAAAATCTGAATTAAAGCAGTTTTTCCTGCTCCTTTGGAACCAGCTACAATTAATTTAAAGGTATTCTCATGCGATATAATGATTCCATCTCCTAAGATACAACAATTTCTATTTGTTTTTACTGTGATCAGTATTTATTTTCTTGCGTTTTTTCTTCTCTGTGTGATCATTGAAATTTAAAATCGGAGGGATGGGCATTACCACATGGAATGCTAAATAGGGGTGTATTTCTCTCATTTCGCTTGGAGTTTCAACATGATCCGGCATTCTGATAGGAATGTGACCATTTTTCGTCTCCTCCATGACATATTTCTTCCTTTCATTTGTCAGGTAATCGATGTTGAACCATGTATTGTTTTTCTTCATTAAGGAAAACAGACTCTCCAGTGTGTTTTCATCAGTACTCTTCATTTTATTCTCATAATCTGTTAAATTTTGAACCAATTTCTCAAATATTTGGGAAATCATCGTAAAAAACAACTGTTTGCCTTTTAAAACAAGTTTGTAATCCTCAATAGTATCGCACTTATGAAAATTCACAAATGAATCAAACTTATGAGTAATCATATCAAACATTGCGACGTTGAATTGATAGACTTTGGTTGGTAAAGCCCCAAATTTTGCCTTTACTTCTGTATGGGTTACTAAATTCAGTTCTTCAAATTTTTTCAGGTGATGCAACACTGTTGATTTAGAAACCTCCAATAGTTGACTCAATTGAGATAAATTCAAATTTCGATACACAAATAATGCTTGTAATAAGTTAAATCGAGTTGTACTGTCTAAAATTCTAATAAACTCTTTTAAAGCGTTTAACATATCAGCTTGAGGGTTAGAAACCCCCTCAATGGAGGAATTTTCTTTGGTCATCGGATTTTTCTCTGCTTGATTTACACGTCAATGGAATTAAGCATTCCTTTTATGTTTTTAATCACACAACCTATATAAAAAGGCTTAGAAAATTTTATATATTTAAAAGGCGATAGAAAATCTGATAGAATTTTTATCATGAAATTTTTCCATAAAGTTGAAAATATATTGGTGTAAATTATGGCTGATTTAGATACGTCTAGCTTAAATAATAAGGAAGAACCAAAGTTTCCCGTAGCTAAGGCGCATGATCTGCTTCCACGGTCGAAATGGCTTCGTGATTATTATTTCAAAGGATTTGATCGAAAGTGGTACAACATGTTCATGTTTTTTACAACGGGTGTAGATTGGGATGTAATATTATATGAAGCTGAATTTTATGTTGGTCCTGATATTCTTGATATGATAGGTAATAAAGGCAAAGGAGCGTATTATTCTGCTGAATCCATGGCACAAAAGGTAGATATACCGGACGACTTTTATACATGGTCCCTACAAGAACGAAGAGCGTATTTCTTTGAGAAAGTAATACTTGATTATGTTCCTCAAGAAATTATTTCTGAAAATGATCTACTCGCAGGAGGACGATTTGCTACCATGCTTAGTAGATGCCTTTCGAAAAAAGAAGCGAAAGAATACTGGAAGTTAGCATATAAGAACCGTGCAAACATACGTGAGTATCATTTTAATGGGTTCGGAAATACTGGAGCATGCACAGGGCATCTTATTTGCGATTTTAAGAAGATTCTCACTGTAGGATTCAAAGGTATTC
>JAEOTN010000398.1 GCA_016839865.1 Promethearchaeota archaeon
AATCCTTTTTGTTAGAACATCAATATATCCCTCATATTGTCGTTTTTGTATCAATGGGGGTATTATTACTGGTTTTTGTACCCTTTCTGATGCGTATTCCCAATAATAATAGACGATATTCAGATTACATGAGAGATATTCGGGTGTTTGGAACGAAAGGTAAAGCAATTATTGTTGGGTTAATCACCATCATTGTTGTGTTTATCTTAGCTTATGGAGCAACATATCTGAGTGCAGTAATATCGAAATGGTATCTTAATGATCCAGGTATCCCTCAAGTAATAACGGATCCTAGTTATTTATTTAACCTCAATGCTTTCATGAATGTATTTTATGCGTGGAATCCAGGAATTTGGGAAGAGATTGCATTTCGAGGAATAATTCTCGTATTGTTGTTAAAAAAATATAAGATGAAAAAAGCTGTAGTGATAGATGGGATTCTGTTTGGTCTGTTCCATCTCATAAATTTACTTTCTCCGACGATATTTTATTTTCAAGGGGAATTATCTTTAGTTGATTTTCTTGCTACAGTACGAAGTGTTGGATTTCAAGTAGTGTATGCGGCATGCTTAGGAATAGCATGGGCTTTCCTTTTCGTAAAATCAAAAAGTATAATTCCTTGTATTATAGGTCACTATCTTATTGACGCATTTGGCAATTTGGTTTTAATACCAAACATAGCAAACTCGTGGATCTATTTCATTTCAATAACATTGCTTGGAATAGGAATCCTCCCAACAATAATTGATATCCTTATCATCAAGGGTTTTTATCCAAATCAAAAGATCTCTTAATTTTCTTCTTTTTTCTCCAAATCAAAAAAATGGAGGAATTTTTCCATAATTTTCACTTTGTGATACAAAGATATTTATATGATAAATAACTCTGTGTTATTTAGTGATAGAAAATGGCTATATCTTATAAAAATAATAGAAAAGTTCATGAAAAACGTGACCCCTTATTAATACGGAACCCATGGCTTGGTATTATCCTAGTCATGATACTTTACATGATATTCGGGGTAATTCCTCCGTTGGTAGTAGCATTACTAGTAGAAGGTGAGTTTCTTATCTCAAATCCGTACATCCTACGGGTAATAGAATTTGTATCTTTGGGAGTATTGCTTCTAGTATTCATCCCCTTTGTGTTTCGCCTCCCTAAGAATAATAAGAAATATTCTGATTACATGAGAGATATACAAGCTTCGGGGACGACGCTGAAATCAATCCTAGTAGGTTTGTTAACTTTACTCGTTGTATTTATCTTGATGTATGGTTCAGTGTATCTCAGCGCGGTATTATCTAAGTTTTACCTCGTTACTTGGCAAGGGCAATCCATCCCCCAAGCACCAGGAGTAATCACGGATTTTTCTTCGTTATTAGATCCAAATGCATTCTTGAACGTGTATTATGCATTAACTCCTGGAATTATGGAAGAACTGGCATTTCGAGGAATAATCCTAATCCTTTTATTGAGAAAGTACAAATGGAAAAAAGCTATCGTAATCGACGGTGTGCTATTTGGATTATTTCATTTGTTTAATCTACTTGGTCCAACTATAAACTATTTTGCTGGTTATTGGACAATTGATCAATATATCACAATTATCCGAAGCGTGGGATTCCAAGTAATCTATGCAGCTAGTTTAGGGATATCATGGGCATATTTCGCGGTTAAGTCAAGGTCCTTGTTACCGTGCATAATTTCCCATTATGTGATTGATGCTTTTGGAGGACTTGTCCTTACTCCCAATATTGGTCCACCTGATTTTGGAGTATTATGGATCTATTTCATATGCATAACTCTTCTAGGAATTGGGATATTACCTGCAATCCTGAATATGATAATCACCAAAAGTTTTTACAAAGATCCCCCCTTGAATCCATGGGAATTTAAAACAGAAGTGAAAATAATTCACTAAAAAAAAGTTAAAAAGAGTTTATTCTCTTAATTTTTATTCTTCGAAAGGTTCCAAGCAAATAAATAATTGACAACAAGTCCAACGTTGAGAATTCCATTTATTATTCCTCGAATGATGAGATCCGTTTTTGTGTATAACCCAAGAGAATAGGCAATGAAATGAGTAGCACCTAATCCGACTACAACAGGAATCCAGGTGATGATCAGGAGCTCTTTTCGCTCCAGTGGTTTGAATACAGCCCAGAGGAGTAACAATGTCCACCCGAACATAAAAATTCCAGCAATAAACATAGCATATTGATAGGAAGTATCTCCTGGAATTGAATATGCTAAACCAAAGAAAGGGGATTGATCTCCCATAATTGCACCTGTAATCATCTCAATGGCACACAGACCATCCAAAATAATTCCTACTATATACATAATTTTTATACTGATCAGTTTTGCTTTCACATTTCTCATAATAATCACTTGATTTTGTGTTAAAATAGTTTCACTATGAAACTAATGGATACATCATATTTAAATAGTTGCATGGTGGAACTAATAGTATGGAAGAAGAACTTCTCGACCTACTTACCTTTTTTACTCAGACATTTGCAGAAGAAATTACCCAATTCAAGTACAAAAATATCCCATTGGGCAAAGACGCATTTATTATTGAATATATTGGCAAAAGAACACAGTGCACGCAAAGTGATCTTATACAAGGATTACTCTTATCAAAAAGTGCTACATCGCGTCGTATAAGTCGATTAGTAGACTTAGGATTAATCTTTAGGACCAAGCGAGAAATTGATCATCGTTGGGAAGATTTAACGCTAACTCAACTGGGAAATCAAGTCTATGAGCATTTTTATACTCATCGCAAGATCTTACTAAAAACATTGATACATGGATTAACACCAGAGCAAATAGGTCTATTCCAAGATATTCTCCGAAATTTCTACGAAGTAATAAACAGGTATAATTTTAGAAAAAAGAAATGAGTGGTTATTTTTTGACAGTATTTATATCCCCACAAATTAACCAATCATCCATAGTCGTAAATTTAGCTCTGTCAAACTGAAATAGTTCTACTTCTTCACAATCTTTCACTTCAATCAGTACAATGTATCGTTTTCCAGCCCACTTGGAGAATTGTTTTGGAGTCAAATGTAACATTTCTTGATTACTCTCAATTAGTTTAACTGATTTCTCCGTATCCATTTTCTCAGAATTGAACACAGATTTAACGATGCATTTTGCTCTTATTGATCCCTCTGCATTGTTTCGTATGAGATATAATATATCCCCTTTATCTACTCTCCCATAAGGTAACTTCCGTCCAGTTGCACCCCGTATAATCATCGTGCGAGTACCATCGAGTAATTCTTCTAAATCTTTTGCCTTGGATTTTGCATCAACATACACTACATG
>JAEOTN010000065.1 GCA_016839865.1 Promethearchaeota archaeon
CATACTCAAAAATCCATTATTATCCGGGCATGCCAACAGCAAAAGGTAACATTTCTTTCGTTTCTATGAGTGGTGGGAATACAGGAAGGTTAGCTGGTTGGATGGTTTCGCAAGGATGTGGATTCCATAATGTGGTTTCAATAGGAAATTCTATTGATTTAACCCCAACAGATTTTATACACCATTTTCGAGAGGATCCAAAAACGAAAACTATTGCATTATATTTGGAATCCATCCCTGACGGACGTAAGTTTATTGATGCTATTAAACAAACGAGTCATATAAAGCCAATCGTATTGTTAAAAGGAGGACAATCTGAAGTAGGAGTACAGGCAGTGCAATCACATACGGGAGGGCTTGCTGGAACTATAGAAATCTGGGAAGCATTATCCAAACAATATGGTGTAATATTTACGGATCATTTTGAGTTGTTTCAAGATGCTCTGACCTCCTTCTCGATTGATTATCATTTACCTAAAAACGAAAACGTGTGCATTCTTGTTGCTGGGGGGGGGATATCAGTTGAAATTGCTGATATTTGCATAAAAAATGGTTTAAATATACCGCAATTGACTGAGGAAACTCGAAAAAAGTTAGGAAATATATTTCCTTCAATTAATACAAATTTTCGCAATCCTATTGACCTCGGAGAATATGGGTATGTTCCGGAATTATTCGCTCAAGCCTTAGAGATTGTAGCACAAGATCCTAATATAGAAACCGTATTATTTGTCAGAGAGGCGGAACGATTTCATATATTTCAAGATACTCTAGGTAGAACTGATATGGAGCAAATTACAATTGAATCTATCTCCAAAGTGCTGAAAAAAGTGAAAAAACCTATGATTTGTAGCACTTCTCCAAATGGACAGGAGGAACGCGCATATAAAGCTCGATTTGAATTTAAAATAAACATGTTAAGGGAAAGTTTGCCGGTAATTGATTATATTCCAAATGCTTGTAAAATTATCAAACAAATGGTTTGCTATAATCGATATTTAGAGAAGATTAAATTTATGAAAAAATATGGATTAAATTTGTAAATTGTGTTGATTATTCATTATCCTTCGGTTTAGGGATATGTTTTCCGCATTTCATGCAGAAATCTTGAGATATGCTTTCTAATTTTGCACCACATGAGGGGCAGAAATATGCTTTATCAGGAATCAACTTTTGAGGTGGTTTGTATTCAGGATATTCCTCTTGATATGTTTGTGATGATTTTGGTTGAGGGGATCTGTATGGGTACATTTGTTGTTGAGGGAATGTATCTAGAGTAAGAAGTTTACCTGTCTTTAGCAAATTGATTCCTACTATAACCTCTCCTATTATTGAGAATGCACCAAGATATCCACTAAGTGAACCTGCACCAGAAATGATTAAAGAGAATAGGGTAAACAAGGAACCAGCTAACACTAATATTTCTCCGATAAATAATCTTCGAATCCTTGAAGATACTATGGGGTATTGGGCTCCCATTTCTCTCTCAAACGCAATGCTCCAGGGGCGCATGAAAAAAAATCCTGCAATTGCTAAACCAGGAATAACAAATTGTAGAACCATTATAATCCAAATCACAAATGAAATGAGACTAACCAAAATTATTAAGATAAAAGTAACAACTGATACAATTAAATCTGCTAAAAAGAAATAATATACTCGCTTAAAATTATCATCAATTTCGATTGATTTAAACATTGGATATATATTTACCACAAATATGCCTAATCCGATGACAACTATTGCTTCAAAAACGTAATTATAAATCTGAACCCAAGTCTGCTCCATATAGAGGAGCATTGCTAGCTCATATTGCTCTAGATAATCTTCTGCTTCTAAATCTATAGTAGGCATCACAATTGAAGATGCAATAAATGCAATGAGAAATGAACTCAGAATTAATGCAAGACGAGTAATTCCGTACCATCGCATGCTTCTTCCCAATTTTTGAGTGTCTGTTAACTCAATTGAATCTTTGAACTCAACATTAGACATACTATATAGGAAAAAGAGTAGAAAATTATAAACTTGGTGTTCTAAAAAAATAGAATAAATAGATTATTTGCCGTCTTTTTCAATTTCTTGAAGGGCTTTAGTTTGAGCTTGCTGTTGCTGGTTAACTTGTTGTTTGGCAATTCGTAGTTTCTCTTTAATCAGTGGTTCTAATCTGTTAATTTTGCTGAAACTCCACATAAAAATCATGATAATAATTGCGAGGAGTGATGCTCCCCCTATAACCCAATGGATTTGAGTTAGGAAAACTTCACCTAAAAATCCAGAAATAAGGTAGGCGATAGGAGTAAAGAACGATATTAATGCTCCCATAAATCCAGAAAATCGTCCCATTTTTTCAATTGGAACACTTAATTGGATCATCGTAACTGCTATAGTGGACATTATCGGAATAGAAAATGTGGTTATGAATCCTCCTGCTGCTAATATCATAAAACTAAATCGGATTCCTAGTATTTCTCCAGGGATTATATCAGATGTTGGGGCAACTCCAAAAATACCCAATCCCACATAGACGAAAATAATTCCCATAAACATCGTAGATGTCATTTTTTTCCATGTTTTTACAGCAGAAGCAACTATACTCCCCACAATTAATCCAATTCCAAATGAAACACTTGCGAAAATATATTCTAAATCAGATCCTCCATGGGTCACTAACAACAATATATCAGATAAAGTGTTCATTGGAGAAACAAATACATTTGCTAGTACAAACGTAGCAAGAAGTCCTGCGAGACCGGTAATTTGTTTTGTAACTGAAACTCCTTCTGAAAAATCGCTAGCGAATTTTTTAAATCGCTTTTCTCTCATCTGAGTAGACTCTTGATCCGCAGCTTTGGGATGTTCAGGAATCTTAACTGAAAAGACAAATCCCAGTGCAACAAGAAAAGTTATAGCATCTATCCACATTAAGTTATATTCTGTAAATTCAGGGAGATTGAATACACTAATTAATACTCCCGCAAGTATAGGTGCGATTAAACCCATAACACCGTTTGCAAATTGAAATATTCCATTGATACGAGATAGTTTTTCTATAGGTACTATTGTAGGCAATGTTGAAGAAACAGAAGGACCTTGTATAGCTTGTAGAACCGATCGAAGCAATAAGAATCCAAATATTATGTATATTTCTCCAGCCTCCCAGAACGAAAATGAATATGCCGTGTTAAATGTAAATAGGAGAACTAGAGAACTAGTTACTACCGCTTGTAGAAGATCACTTGTTATTATTATTTTCTTACGATTTCGTTTGTCTGCCCAAACACCGGCAATTGGACTTACGATAACCCGGGGTAGATATTGAAGAATCATGACGATCGCCATATACAAAGGACTTTGATATTTTCTTGTCAGATATATAGCCATTACGAATCCCACTATTTCGGAACCGAGTAATGATACTATTTGACCTGCAATAAATCTTCTATATCCTGTATTTTTTACTGGAATTGTGTTTTGCAATTCTGACATGGTAATTCACATTTTGATTTTGTTCGAGTTTCGAACATTCGAAATTAGAATAAGTTCAGAATTCGAACTATTTAAATGTTCGCACATCCTTTGATTAGTAATAACTGGAGAAAAAAAATGTCATACATCAAACATATCACTGGGTTATTCAAGGATGAGATTAAAGGCAATATTTTATTTGTTTTGGATATGTTTGGTTCCCAGAATCTCCAAACACTACATGAATTACTTAAAAAACCAAAATCCACGATTCTAGGACATTTAAAGGAGATGGTTGAATTGGACCAAATCGAATTGGATTCAAAGGCGACCGCTGCAAAAACTGGTAAATTTTATAAATTATCTCCAGAAATTCATGAGCTTTTTAACCGAGAAGATGACAGCGTGACTCTCAAAGAGGATTCCCTTGAAAAAGAGAATATTTTACCTGAAGATTTCGCGATAGGGATTTCAAATTTACTTAGAACAGTTGGATTTCAAAGTAACTTAATAGCTACACTAACTGCTCAATATATTGAAGAGAATTCTCATTTTTCTAAAGATATAAAAAAATATAAACCGCAATTAATGGGATTTTTTGCAGGAATATATGAATTATCCTTACTCTCCAAAGAAGAATTTGAAGACGTGTATATCTTACAGAAAGAATTCAACAATAAACTTAAGAAATATGATAAAAATGTTGATAAAAAGCGTAAAAATGCAGAACACACTCTTTTGTTTTTAATGTTAGGGTGTTCTAAAGACAATATTGATCCTAAAAATAAATTTAAAACTAAATCTTCAATGGATTAGGATTTTATCTTAGTAGTATTCTTCATATCTTCATTTTCTTATCCGGTTAATATTCCAGATTCCTCCAATAGTCGTATTAATTCCCATTTACATCCCATAAAATTCTCTTATTCATAGGAAATTGTAGAAAACACAAATTGTCGGTTTCTCTTGTCAATCTTTCACCCATTTTTTACCTTAAGCATTCATTTGAACAAATAATCCTCCGATTGTCTTTTTCCATCCGTATTTACTATCATAAAGGAACATATTTATAGTTATAAAACCAATTTGGATCGATAAATAATTCATGAATTATTTAGAATTGCTTTAGATAGCAAAAAATTAACTTTGAGGTCAAAATTATGACACATCATAAACCCAAACCTGTATTTAAAGTTGTCCCGCCTATAATAGCGTTGCTTGCGGGATTTTTCTACGTTGTTATCCGTTCATGGTTTGTAGGTGCATCCTACCCGTTACATTGGCTTAGTCTTGGTTTCTTAATCACAACCGCCGTAATAGTGATCGGTTTTCCATTTATTTCGAGATGTTGGTTAGCAAGTTTACTTAGTCCACTATTGTATTTTGCCGCGATTTTTCTGTCTACCCAACAATATTTCTTTTTAGTTGGAATGGCTCCACTCGGTGCTTTAGGATTACTAGCTCCAACGACAGATACATATTTGTTTATATATATCGCATGGGGCGTATCGACACTCTATGGTCTCCTAATTGGTTTAGCCTTTAGTCTTCGACGTAAGAAAGCATGTAAAGAAGAACCATGTCGTGAAGAAGAGGTACCTGTAGTAGCTCCAGCTCCTGAGCCTGAACCAGAGCCTGAGCCTGAACCAGAACCAGAGCCTGAGCCTGAACCAGAACCTGAACCTGAGCCAGAACCAGAACCTGAGCCAGAACCTGAACCAGAACCTGAACCTGAGCCAGAACC
>JAEOTN010000399.1 GCA_016839865.1 Promethearchaeota archaeon
ACGTGTATCGGTCACAAATTTATAAAAATGATTACTCCTCACAATATCTCACAAATTCGGTTAACAATCGAGAAATCCCGAGGGACACCACAGATACGGAAATTTGCAGTGTATAATGTCTCTTCTATGCCCAAACCAAAACCGTTCCTCTTACAATTGTTGAAACGAAAATAATGATAGGTAAAAATCAATGAAATTCAAAACTATCTCGGATTTTGAAAATGTGCTAGATAAAGAAATCGAAATTACGGGAAAAATATCAATAATCGTATGGCAGCATATGATTATGCTCCAGTCTGACTATCCAGAAATCTCTTATTTCGCATTACTGGATGAAGATGGTGAGGAATATCACCAACTAGTCGTGTATTCAAAATTTTCCATTCCAGAAACCGGGATACACACATTAAAAGGTAGAATGATTAAAAGTGAGGGAGAAACTAAACATCCCGATAAAGAGAGACGGAAATATTACTATGAATACCAGTTCATTGCAGAGAGTTTCACAACGGAAAACTCGTAATCACAATAATAATTCCAATAATAACGAAAAGAATGACTGCTATTATATCCATTACTTTTTTAGGTATTTTTTTTGAGATCCATGAACCCGCAAACGCACCAATGATAGCTAATGAGGATAAAGCTAGCCAAGAACCTGTTAAAGAGCCAAGATATGAAGAAGCTGTTGATGCTAACATGATAGTTGCGATCTGAGTTTTATCTCCAATTTCCATAGAAAGGATTGCCAATAATCCTACTAAAAATGAATTTTTTGATTTCTTTATGAATTTCTTATCCTCAATTTCAACCATTTCCTCCCCATCCTCGCAATATTTCTTTTTCCTTTCTTTAACATACGTTATTAACATGGATGTTCCTTGATATGCTCCTAGAACAATGAAACCTATTCCAGATATGAGAGATATTACATTGAGTGGAATGAATTCGGATAATAATGACGCAATCACTCCACCTATCGCAACAATAACTAAGAATCCTGTAACTGCACCAAGTGCTAACCATTTGGGTTTGAAATTACGAGTACTAAGAACAATTATTACTAATTGCGTTTTATCCCCAAGTTCCATTAAAAAAACTAATCCAAATGCAGCAAAAAAGCATTGAAAAAAATCTACTATCATTATGAGTTCCTGTGTGTTGGATGAAATATGAGACTCTAACCTAGGCTAAATTTCAAATTTCTCAAAATTAAACACTCAAAACAATACATCTGGGATAGCGGTGGGTCATGCTGTCATAAATTTCTATCTATCTTCCATTTGTAATAATATAATCCATTGATTACATTGTCAAAAATCATCTTTTTAAGTTGGTCCATGCCTACCCAATGTAAATATCCATCCCATTCTTTCGCATCTCCAGAAATTACATCTTTATATTCAAAATCGGATGAAGACTTAACGATATTATAGAGAAGAAATGTTATAGAAACAGGATTCCAACCAATTAATATCGCGAATAGTCCTCCATTCGGTTCAAATTCCAATGGAACTTCCTCATGGATTTCACGCATTAATGATACAGTCGCAGGATACATGTAATCTCCAACTTCCAAAATTCCTCCCGGAAGTGTAAGATATCCTGGAAAGTAATCTTGATTTGGAGCTCGTTTACCGATTAAAATATGAGATTTATCGGGAGAAAAGATTAGTGATTGTACTCCTACAAGTCCTAAACCTTGATTTACATGAATTTTTTGTTTACCAAGGTATATTATTGTGGAAAAATTGACCGTTCCAACCCTAAGGATGAGTTTTGAGTTCCGAAATTCATATGAATATAAGAACAAAGAGACTCCATCATAATCGTTGGGATACATTAGTTTATGTTCTACCCAGTTTTCTTGAATTTCAGTCTGGAATTGACCTGAGTGTGTATATTCGGGTAAAATTGGACTATCCCAATGAATTTTTGAAAGTGGTAAATTACCCTCCCATAATACACGGAATTCGTCCTTAACGATTATTACCATCGATATTCCTCTATACTCGGTTTAGGAAGATAGTATATGTATCTCTTGAGACACTTGTTTGACGGTATCATGTAGAGTAAAACAAGCACTGAGATATGATTAAGAGTTAACTGAAGAAAAAAAAATGAATTGAAAGTATTTTTTATTACTTACTACCCTGATTCTTCTTGAAGATCTTACGTAAAGGAAGAGTGATTCCCAAACGCGCATACTTTTTTGAGAAGAGGGGATCCTCTTGTTCGATTTTCGCTTCTTCCATTTCTGCTTTTAATTTTAGACGATCTTCTTCATGTTTTTCAGGATCAAAATCGTCCTTTAGGCTTTTATATGCCCATTCTTCAATTTTATATTTGAGATCGTTCATTTTGGGGGTTAGATACTTGAAATAAAACCATGTAATGTTTTCACCTTTCTCACCCCACATGTATTTCATAAAGATCTCATCTGCTTTTGCTAAACTTTCAGGAGTATTCTGTTTGATCAAGCTCTCCACCTCGGTATAAATCGGTAGGAGAGTTTTCATAATACCACCAATCATAGCAATACTAGAGCGATTTGTCTGAATTTCAGTTTTTATGAATTCCATGCGTTCCATGAAATCCTTAGGCACGCTTTCATATTGTTCCATGCCACATTTCTGTTTAGTTATCTCATAATTTATGGAAAACAGCTTGGGTGCAATTCTTCCATCACAGGTTGATTCCACGTCCCGACGATTTACTAGCTTATCAACTTCCATACTATTCAAATGACGAGAAACAGTGGATTTAGATTCCTTGAGCAAATTTGATATTTGTGTAACATTCAGCTCTCCAAATAACTGTAAAATTTGCCATATCTTCAATCTAACAGGATTTTTCGTAACCAATGTTCCCCATAGTTGGCAATCTTCATCTTTTTCAGATGATTCCATTTGTCCTGGAATTGGTTGTTCTATTTTTTGTTCTGTCATATTATTATCAACCTCGATTTTTTCATTTTGGGGTATTGTGTTACATATTCGAACGGAAAATTTCCTCTGTTTAAAAGGAAGGTCTCCAATATATAGAAAGAAATTTACCCTTAAATATGTAACGTTTGATATTTATTAAAAAAAAAGACGTTCTGTAAAAAAATCACTATTATTTTTTTTCCTAAAAATGGGAAAGCTATGGGCGGAAATTGACGACTTTTGTGGGAAGTTAGTGGGATCAGCCCACAGTTAATTATCTTTAGGTTTTTATCACAGACTTATATTTTATAACGTTTCAAGTGGAATATCATTCGCAACGTAACACTTAAATATGAACGTGTCATAATATATATTAAGTGAAACGTTAGAAATTTACCACCAATTGAATTTCAATTGATGGGAAAAAAATACTCCGCAACAGTATTATGATTTTTAACGTTCGCTCAACCCAAAGGTGAAACAAAAAAATGGCATATCATAAAAATCAAGATTTGTTAAATGTATTAAAACAGGATTTTGGCCTAGTAGAGATTGAGATTGTCCTGGAAGAACGCGAGTCACCAGCAGTTGAACAAAAACCACAAGAAGAAAAATACGAATTATCCCCAAGAATTCCTAAAAAAGACCTCCGACGAGATAGAAAAATGAGACGAAAATCTTCCATTAGAATTAATCGACCTATGTCAGCCAGCTCAGTTTCTGAGAGATGGATGGTACGATAAATAATCCTGAAATCATTCTTTTTTTAATTTTGATTTAAAATTCAACCCCGTTTTAAAAAAGGGGAAGTAAAATTATTCCTACAGATTTTTTCACTGATTTATTTAATGAAAGTTAAGTATATCTTCTTAATTTTTCATCTTTTTCAGGACGTTTAACACATCATCGACATTGTTACTTCTTTCAAATTCGATGATTTTTCCAAAATCTGTTGAATTCTTGATCTCATTTAACACAACATGAGTATTAGTGCGGATTACATACCCTGAGCTCAAGATGCTCTTAACTAGGTCGCTTAGTTCGGCACGTGTTTTGAACCTCACTAATATTAATGTATCGTAATCTCCTGTGAGATCGAATACACCAAACACATTGGGATGTTTTGCAATCAATTCTTCAAATTCGATTAATTTACCCTGAGAAATTTGTGCCTCAATTACCGCAATAATATCAAAACCAATTTTCTCAAAGTCAATCTCGATGGTATAATTCTTAATGATCTCTTCTTTCTCTAAGCGATCAATGCGCTTTTTTATCGTAGTGTGGGATCTCTTCAATTCCTCAGCAATTTTTGTATATCCCATGGTAGAATCTTTCGATAAGATGCTGAGAATTTGCTTATCTAATTCGTCGATGTCGACACCACTTTTTACCATGAGTACTAACTAAGTTGAAGATCTTGATATATATTTTGAAATAAGTAGCAGTTTTTCGTTTTCAAATCCTCAAGATTTGAAATTTTTCGATTATCACACCATTTTTTCTTTGAGTACATTCGAAATAAATGGGCAACATGACCCACACTATCGGTATCGTAATATTGTAGTTGAAACATGGGCTGATTATCCCACATTCGCTAAATAGACTGTCCGTTTATAGCAAAGACATGAAAGATTTTAATATGTCATTCGCTATAGTCTTAGTATAACGAGTGAACTTTTTCCACTAAAAAAGGTTAAATGATTGATTAAATGGTTGAAAAATGTCACGCAAAACTAATAATAGGCCTTAAAAAAAATGGTTGAAAACGTTAAGAAATCCAAGAGCTGGCGTTTCTCTATTACTAGACATGCATCACCCCTCCCCTCTAATCCAACTAAATTGAAATTCCATGAGAAGGCGGGGTATGTGCATCCAGGGCAACTCGGCATGGCAGAATACAAAGAAGTCGATCAATATTGGACCTCCCAAGTGATTTCACAAATCCACTATGTAGCAGATACGGGTAAGATTCCTGTGAGTGGTGGAGGATACGGTGGTGCGTTTGCAGGTCCTGGTTTTGATGGAATCTGGTTTGATATGAGCGAAATTGTACGACCTACTAGAGATGGTATTCATGGTCGAGAGACAATCTCCACACAAATCAATCTCGGAAAAAAACCCATTCATCTCAAGTTTGACGGAAAATCCCTGAAAACTCCAAAGATGAATTTGATTAAACTCCCCTTTCCGATGATATTCACTCCCATTCCTTATCAAGAAGAAAACATTGAACTTAACTTAGCCGTATTAAACAGTGCACAACAAGCACAGACAATTGCAGTCGTAGCGGACAAACATTTCCAGAAGGATTATGTTCCTTTCACGAAGAACATTGGGATTCGATTCGAGAAGGATCCAAGCGATTTAGTTCAAGAGCATATTGAAGAATTTCCTATGATCGAAATCACAAATCTCGATCTACTAAAAAATGCACGTGAATTAGCTGCAAAAACGCCTGTTTCTTTATTTATCAAACCAGGTGTAGACGTAGAGAAAGATGTTCTGAAAGCTGTGGAACATGGAGTTGATATCGTCCATCTTGGATTTGATATGGTCGGAAATTCAAATGCCGGGTTGATTCCTGAAGTTCTTCGTAAAGTACACCTTGCTCTAGTAGAGAAAGAACTCCGAAACACAGTAAGCGTAATTATAAGTGGTGGAATGGCTGCCGCTGAACATGTTCCCAAATCCATGATCTGTGGAGCAGATTGTGTTGGCTTGGATTTAGCAGTTCAAGTAGCGCTAGGTTGTGGTCTTTGGAGTGATATGTCTTTTCCATGCCCTGTAGAGCATGATACCATTGATGTACCGTTTGGAACACAGCGTATCGTTAACTTCGTCGGTACTTGGAGAGATCAACTCCTCGAGATTATGGGTGCAATGGGGATGCGTGAAGTTCGTCGAATTCGAGGAGAAGTTGGTCGAGCTATTTGGTATGAAGAACGACAAGCACAATTTGCTAGTTTATTTGATAAATCAGAGAAATCTACATATATAATCCCTTCCAGCGAGTTAAGTATCGGAGATGTACGATGGCCGAGATGGCTACTTAACGCAACCTTTGAACAAGCTAGATCAGGTAAAATTCCGACTGAAGGTGAGTACAAGGTTGGGAAAAGTGGTGGTGGGTTCGATCGATTGAAATTCAAATTCGAAGAACAAGAAATTGACTTACCAGAAAATCCCAATGTAGATTTGTCATTGAAACTCAACCGTCGAAATGATGGATTACCTGAACGTATTATACCTATGCCGGTGTTCTCGGGAGGGATGTCATTCGGCTCAATCTCCATCAATGTAATGACTGGGAGAGCCATGGCTGCACAGGAATTAGGTTCTTTCATGTCTACCGGTGAGGGAGGTTATCCTGATGAAATTATTCCTTATAAAGAAAATGTAATTACTCAAGTTGCCACGGGATTGTTTGGGGTATCTGAGGCATCCATTCAACGTGCTCCTATCGTTGAGTTCAAGTACGCTCAAGGTGCAAAACCTGGACTTGGTGGTCACTTACTTGCAGGAAAAGTTACAGAGGTAGTTGCGAAAGCACGAGAATCTGTTGTAGGAAGTAGTCTTTTCTCACCTTTTCCATTCCATTCGGTTTATTCTGTAGAGGACCATAAAAAACATATTGATTGGATAA